>JAXVQY010000194.1:0-4156 GCA_037303805.1 bacterium
GAACAGTTCTTTGGAGCTCAGGCCGAAGCCTGGGGCATCGAAGAGGTCAACTACAGCTTTGAAGGCCATCAGATAGAGCGCACGCGCGGCGTTCGTGTGCTCACTCAGGATGAACTGGCGCTCAAGGACGTCAGCATGACCTATGTTTCCCGCCTCATGGGCCGCGAATATACCCGCGCCCCGCTGTTCCGCAAGGTCCTCCAGTCCATCTGCTGGCAGGTGAGCAGCGGCAGTGAAGTTCTGGTCGTCGGTGAAATTCAGGACGACAAGACCGTCAAGGGCGGCACCGGCTGGGGTGCCGAATTCGCCAAGCTGTGCAACAAGCCCCTCCTGGTCTTCGACCAGAAGCGCGACGCATGGTTCCGCTGGATCAACGACGACTGGGTCAAGAAAGACGATCCCATCATCAAGCACTCCCGCTTCACCGCCACCGGCACCCGCTTCCTCGAGGCCAACGGCCGCCGCGCCATCGTGGAGCTGTATGCCCGCTCCTTCAACCGCTAGTCAGAACTGACGAAATCCGTCTTTTCGCCGGTTCGTGTCCGTCTCCGGACGGGCAGACGTACTGCGTGACATCTGCGGAGCTTTTCCCATTTACCGACAGTCCGCTCTTCCGCCGTCAGACGGAAGAGCGGACTGCTGGTTACAGGCTCCGTGACAAACACCGCCCCGGGATGTCCGACGCTCCCGGCAGGTCTTTCGAACGCTCAAGCACCTTTTCCTCCATGATGCACCTCCATCTGCCCTTCCGGTCCGGAGAATGCACCGGATCCTGCGCAGGAACCGGAGCAGGTCTCGCCGCTCATCTTCTGTGGGGACTTGCGGTTCTGTTCTGGCCGCTTCTCGGCGGTCTGAATCCCATTTCCATCATGGCGCACCGCATGATATGGACCGTGTTTTTTCTCGGTCTCGTCCTTGTGGTCAGCCGTCAGCTCCCCGCCGTCAGAACGGCCGTGGAAAACCGCCGCACGCTTCTCTCACTGTTTGCAGCCGCGCTGCTGCTCGGTCTGAACTGGAGCGTCTATCTGCTGGCCGTGACGACGGGACGCATCGTGGAATCCTCTCTGGGATACTTCATCACGCCCCTTCTCAACGTCCTCATGGGGCGCGTCCTTCTCGGTGAAAAGCTCTCCCGGCCGCAGGGCGTCGCCGTGGCCCTGGCCTTTGCAGGCGTGGCGGCCAGCATCCTCGCCTACGGGCATATTCCGTGGCTCGGACTCACCCTCGCGCTTTCCTTCGCCCTGTACGGCTATGTGCAGAAAACCCTGAGAATGCCCGCCGCTCCCAGCCTGTTCGTCCAGGCGCTCATGCTCATGCCCGCCGCCCTTCTCTGGCTCGGTCTCACGGAACCGGGCTTCGGCATCGTCGGTTACGGCCCGCTTCGTCCGGTACTTCTCGTCTGCACCATAGCCTTCACCGGACTTCCGCTTCTCATGTTCGGCTACGCCGCACGTCGCGTCACGCTGGCCACCATCGGCATTCTGCAGTACGTCAGTCCGTCCATATCGTTTCTTCTGGCCATCACCATTCTCGGAGAAAGCATGAAACCTTCGGACATGATATCCTTCCCCGTGATCTGGCTGGCCCTTGTCATCTATACCTGGGACGCGATACATCATCTGCACAGCTTCAAGGAGAAATCATGAACGCTCCCCATAGAAACGGAACAAGACAGCTCCGGCTCGGCAACGTGCTCATCGGCGGCGGTGCGCCCGTCGTGGTGCAGAGCATGACCAACACCGACACGCGCGATGCCTCCGCCACGCTGGAACAGATACAAAGACTCCACAATGCGGGCTGCGAAGTGGTGCGCCTCGCCGTGCCCGACGAAAAAGCCGCCTCCGCACTGAAGATCATTGCCGACAAATCTCCCGTGCCTCTCGTGGCCGACATCCACTTCGACTACCGTCTGGCGCTTGCCGCCCTCGACGCAGGGCTCAAGGGACTGCGCATCAATCCCGGCAACATCGGCGGCGAAGGACCCGTCGACAGTCTGGCCGCGGCCGCAAAGGCCAACGGCGCCGTCATACGCGTGGGCGTGAACAGCGGCTCCGTGGAAAAGGACCTGCTGGAACGCTACGGAGGCCCCACGCCGGAAGCTCTGGTGGAAAGCGCGCTCTCCCACGTGCGCATGCTGGAAAAACGCGGCTTCTACGACATCAAGGTTTCGCTCAAGTCCTCTTCCGTGCTCGACACCATAGCGGCTTACCGGCTCATGGCGCAGCGGGCGGACTATCCTCTGCATCTCGGGGTCACGGAAGCGGGCACGCCCATGCGCGGTACCGTAAAATCCTCGGTGGGACTCGGCCTTTTGCTTTTTGAAGGCATCGGCGATACCATACGCGTCTCTCTGACGGCCGACCCCGTGCGGGAAGTGGCCGTGGCCTGGGAAATACTGCGTGCCGTGGGCCTTCGCAGCCGCGGCCCGGAAATCGTTTCCTGCCCCACCTGCGGCCGCACGGAAATAGACCTCATCGGCATGGCCGAAAAGGTCGAACAGTACGTGCAGTCGCATCCCGCGGCAGCGAACAGCCGTCTCAAGATCGCCGTCATGGGCTGTGTGGTCAACGGCCCGGGAGAAGCCCGCGAGGCCGATATCGGTCTGGCCGGCGGGCGCGACAAGGGCGTCATATTCCGCAAGGGGAAGGTCCTGCGTTCCGTGAACGGACAGGACGCCCTGCTTGCGGCCTTTCTTGAAGAACTCGACAAACTTCTTACCCCTAACGACTGAAGGATCCTCTATGCGCTGGAGCCGTTACTACATCCCCACCCTGAAGGAAGCCCCCGCCGACGCCGAAGTCATCAGCCACAAGCTGCTGGTTCGCGCGGGCATGATTCGCAAGCTCACGAGCGGCATCTACACCTGGCTGCCGCTCGGCCTCCGTACGCTGGAAAAGGCCAAGGACATCGTCCGCCGCGAAATGAACGCCGCCGGTGCCATCGAAGTGCTGCTTCCCATGGTGCAGCCCGCCGAACTGTGGCAGGAATCCGGCCGCTGGAAGAAATACGGCAAGGAACTGCTGCGCTTCCAGGACAGGCATGACCGCGACTACTGCCTCGGCCCCACTCATGAAGAGGTCATGACCGACCTTCTGCGCGGCGAAGTGAAGTCCTACCGTCAGCTTCCTCTGAATCTGTACCAGATTCAGACCAAGTTCCGCGACGAGGTACGCCCCCGCTTCGGCCTCATGCGCGGCCGCGAATTTCTCATGAAGGACGGCTACTCCTTCGACGTGGACGACGAGGGCGCGAACAGAAGCTACGCTTCCATGAAGGAAGCCTATCACAAGATCTTCAGCAGCATGGGCCTGGACTTCCGTCCCGTGGAAGCCGACTCCGGCGCCATCGGCGGCAATTTCTCCCATGAATTCATGGTGCTTGCCGAAACCGGCGAAGACGCCATCGCCGCCTGCACCAACTGGCCGGACTGCACCTGGGCCGCCAACGTGGAACGCGCTCCCATCAGCACGACCTTCACGCAGGACGAAACGCCCTGCCCTGCCATGGAAGAAGTGGCCACGCCCGGTCAGCATACCATTGAAGAAGTATGTGCCTTCCTCGGCGTTTCTGCCGACAAGCTCATCAAGACCCTGCTCTTCATGGCCGACGGCAAGCCCGTGGCCGTTCTGCTGCGCGGCGACCGCGAACTCAACGAAATCAAGCTCGCCCACCTCATCGACGCCGACGACATCCAGTTTGCCACGCCCGAACAGGTGCAGGCCATGACCGGCGCTCCCGTGGGCTTTGCCGGCCCCGCCGGACTCAAGGGCGTGGACAAGATCTACGCCGACAAGGAACTCATGGCCTCCAACGACTGGATCGCCGGAGCCAACAAGGCCGACGCTCATGTCCGTCATCTCAGCCTCGTGCGCGACGTGACCCTGCCCGTCGAATGGGCGGATCTGCGCAACGCCGTGGCCGGTGATCCCTGCCCCTGCTGCGGCCGTCCGCTGGAAATCAAGCGCGGCATCGAAGTGGGCCACATCTTCAAGCTCGGCACCAAGTACAGCGAAGCGCTGCACGCCGTGTTCCTTGACGAAAACGGCAAGGAAAGACTCATGATCATGGGCTGCTACGGCATCGGCGTGTCCCGCGTGGTGGCCGCCTGCATCGAACAGAACTTCGACGAGCACGGCATCATGTTCCCGCCGCAGCT
>JAXVQY010000195.1:0-10214 GCA_037303805.1 bacterium
CTGTGGATCTGGAGCAGGCGTTCGGACTGGACGTGCGTATAGAGCTCCGTGGCGCTCATGTCCGCATGGCCGAGGAGTATCTGCACTGTACGCAGATCCGCCCCGCCTTCCAGCAGATGCGTGGCAAAGGTATGGCGCATGGTATGCGGAGAAATGTCGCGACCGATGCGGGCTTCCAGCGCGTAGCGACGGATGAGCTTCCATACGGCCTGTCGTGTCAGTCCCGTACCGGAACGGTTCAGAAAAACATGGCTGTCCTGCGGCATGAACTCAGGCCGGACCTCCCGCAGATACTGCTCCATGACCGCCACGGCACGAGCATGCATGGGAATGAGCCGCTCCTTTCGTCCCTTGCCGAACACCCGTACCACACCGCTCTGAAGATCGATGTCCAGAGGCCGCAATCCCACGAGTTCCGAGACCCGCAGACCGGAAGCGTACATGAGTTCCAGCATGGCATGATCGCGTCTTCCGAGACGAGTCCGTCTGTCGGGGGCGTCGATGAGAGCCAGCACTTCCTGACGGCTCAACACATTGGGAAGCACCCGCGGCAATTTCGGACCATCCAGAAGGGCCGCGGGATTACCGACAATCATGTTCAGATCGGCACACCACCCGAGAAAACCTCGAAGACAGGAAAGACGCCTTGCCAGAGTACGCTTTCCGTCTCCGCGACGACGCAGCCAAACCACGAAAAGCAGAAGCTGTTCATCATCAAGACGGGAAAGTGCCTGCTTCGCCGTCAGATCTCCCGCACCGCTTTCTTCCAGAAAGGAAGACAGGGATGCAATATCCTGCCTGTAGGAATCCACCGTCATGGGAGAAAGTCCACGCACGGCAAGAAGCTCATCAAGCCAGCGCTCGCCGAGAGCCCGCAGACTGTCGGAAGGTGCCTGACGGGCAGCAGACAATGCTGTAGGACGCTTCTTCTCTTCTTCTCCTGCCGGAGATGGAGCATCTATCACGGCCTGAGCCTCCAGCACAGCCGAACTTTCTACCATGCCGTCCTGCCGGTCAGACGGCTCCCGCTTCTTGCGTGGACGGCCGCGGTCGCGTTTGACGACCTCAGGCCACGGACTCAGTCCGGGGACCGTATCCGTCCCGGAACCTGCCTTTTCCGCCGCCATGCCGCACCTCCTTTTTCCGGGACATTCCCGGGATGAAAGACGCGGTCTATAAAAAAGTCGACGCGCCTTTCTTGAGATTAACGGCGGCAACGAAGAGCGTCAACTTTCTCCTGAAAAGAAGAAAAAACTGTTTCCTCTCGACAGGCATCACGCCATACCGGATCGCCGCGTCTCTCTTCAAAAATTTCATCTTTGAATTTTTTCACAAGCGTACCGACCTATACAGGTCCCTCTGCACGAAAGAAACGGTTCCGTACGTTCTTCCGCAAAGACCTGGCGCATCCAGAAATGCCCCGGAAACCAAGGCAACGCATTGTCCGAGCAGACTTTTTTACTGATGTACGACGTCATGCGCTTCAAAAAAGTCAGCCGTTTTTCTATCGGATTTGTCGTTCTCCTCCCCTTGCCTTTACCTGATCATAACGATATTGTGATGGCGCAAAAAAAATCCCCGCCTTAGGGCGTGACTCTGTATCTAGTGAGTGACTTGCCGACGATGAAAAAATATCTGCCTATTCTGGGAAAGCTGCTTGTTCTTCTCATCTGCCTGCTGGCCTGCTGGCTTTTGTATGACAAGCTCAAGCGCTACAGTATGGAAGAAATCATCGACAGCATTCTCCACATACGAAACCGCCAGCTTGTCCTGGCCGTCGTGCTCGTCATCATCAACTATGCCATTCTCGTGGGGTACGACTGGCTGGCAGTCAAGGCCATTCACCGTCGTCTGCCCTTTCCCAGAGTCTGTCTGGTTTCCTTTGCCGGTTCCGCCATCAGTTACAATCTCGGTGCCCTTCTGGGCGGAACCACGGTACGTTACCGCCTCTACAGTGCCTGGGGCTTCCATCCCATAGACATTGTACGCCTGGTGCTTATGCTGGCAGTCACCTTCTGGATAGGGGCACTCGGACTTGCCGGCGGCGTTCTGCTCTTTGCCAATGTCCATATTCCTCCGGAACTCGGCATCGACCCCGGGCACATCCGCCCTCTGGGGGCCGCTCTGCTTGCTCTGTGCATTCTGTATCTCATGGTCTGCTGGTGGGCACGCGGACGCGCCGTTCATATTTTCAAAAAAGAATTTGCCCTGCCCACACTGCCCATTGTCCTTGCTCAGACAGCCGTGGCTTGTGCCGATCTGCTTGTGGCTGCAGCATGCCTGTATGCTCTGCTGCCGGAACACAGTGCCATTTCCTTCGCCGACTTTCTTCCCAACTATCTGCTGGCTCAGGTAGCCGTCGTGCTGACTCATGTTCCCGGCGGCGTCGGGGTGCTGGAACTTATTCTCATGCATATCATACATGGTGTGGTGCCTCAGCGTCTGTTCGGAGCCATTCTTGTTTTCCGCGTGCTCTACTATCTCGTGCCGCTGCTGATTTCCGTCATCATGCTCTTCCTCTATGAATTCCGCCTGCGCAGACGCTCACCGGAACAGATCGCCGCTGAAGAAAAGGCCACCGAAGAGCCCGACGACCACAAAGCATAATTCTCTACTTCCCGGCGGTCTGCCGCTCCCCCTCTGTTTCTGCAAACATCAGGGGGAGTCCCTTCTGCTTCCGTCGGAATGATCATCACCGCACTATGCCGGGTCCGGCGTCCCCGGTTCCGTCCGGACGGAAAATCCTGCTGCGGAAAAGCCCCTTCTCCTTTATAGTTATTGCTCCTCCCGTCTTCTCCGGATGGGCATCATCAGGCACATGATAATCATGGAATGCCTCCCCTTGCGCGCTATAACAGAAACAACCGCATACGAAGAGGATGCGGGAGTCATTCCGGAGAAATGCTTTTTCTGAAGAAAGGCAGACCGATCACAGATCATGACCGCCGACAGCATGACGATCTGGTCCCGTGATGGCATAGATCAGGGATGAAAAGTCCCAGCCAGTCTGCTTTCAGCAACCTTCAGACAGGAGGACAAACATGTTCAAAAAATTCGGCATCATGCTTATGGCAGCCTGTTTCATGCTGCCTATCCAGGCCAAGGCCGCCGATCTTATCGGCGTCTACGTCGCTCCAAAATTCGTGCTGAACGTCCAGCACTCCAATGGCGAGCTCTCCTATCTCGGAGAACGTCTCGGCTCCGACTCGAAGACGGCAGCACGCGCCGGTGGAGCTCTTGCCGTGGGCTACGACTTCAATCCCGTTTTCAGCGTACCGGTTCGTGCTGAACTGGAATATGGAGCCTACGGCAGAATATCCAAATCCGCAGGGGCCGATGATCATTCCTTCCATGCCAAGGTAGGACTCCAGACGCTGCTTGCCAACGTCTACTGGGACATCACGAACTGGCACGATTTCACTCCTTATGTCGGAGCCGGTATCGGCATGGCCTTCCTTAAAACCGAAGGACATGTCAATCATTCCAGAATTATGAGTGATCTCATCGGATCCAAAAGCGATACCGACACCGTTTTTGCCGGTCAGATAGGACTCGGATGCTCCTATGCCTTTACGGAAAATATTTCCGCCGATCTCGGCTATCGCTTCCTCATGATGGACAACGGTGACGTTTCCGGCATCGCCGACAGCATGAAACTGAAGTCCAAGGATAATTACGTCCATCAGTTCATGATGGGCCTTCGAGTGACCTTCTGATCCCTTCTCATCCTGGGGGGCCCCGCAGCAAGCCCCCCAGGAAAAGCGGTCTGCTTCAGTCTTCCGTGACTACGGAAGGTCCACTTCTGAACCAGCGAAACGCAGGCGTATAAAAACCGATCACCGCAAAAATCAGCTGAAAAAACAGCTTTTTCCGTTCCGCTTCGGCTCAGAGAATCAACGCCTGCTTTCTACCCTCCATCCCCCCTCCTCATTCCGATTTTCAAACGGTACTCCTCCTGAAACGGTTCCGCCGGCCCCTGACTCCGACATCTCTCCGGCGGAACCGAAACTTTCCGCTGCATCGACACGGCAGTCGGAGTCCCGTCCCCCGGAAACAAAAAAATCTTTGTTTCCGGCTTTCCCCGAAACGCCTGTCCGGTATTCTGCCGGACGGGAGTTTCGTCGTTTTCCATACCGAAAGGAATAATTTTCCTTTTCTGATGAAAAACCCTTTTTTCACAGCATGGACAGCAGGACTCCGGCGTCCTACTATCCCTCCATGCGCATATTCAAGCCCTTTCTCTTTCCCCTGACTCTTCTGGGGCTCTGGCAGATTGCCACGGCCTCGGGCATGGTTTCGCCGTACCTGCTGCCCGGGCCCGGACGCGTGCTGGAAACAGGGCTTGCCATGGCCGAAAACGGAACACTTTCCGCACATCTTCTGGCATCGCTCTTTCGCATCGCCGCAGGGTTCAGCCTGAGCGTCATGCTCGCCTTTGCCGTCGCAGCCTTGCTGTATCGCTGGAAAATGCTCGACGACATCTTCCGAGGCTCCCTGTCCTTCATGCGGATGACGCCCCCCCTCGCACTCACGCCCCTGCTGATTCTCTGGCTCGGAATAGGTGATGCCTCCCAAATTGCCGTCATCGTTCTTGCCTCTTTCTTTCCCATATATCTCAACACCCGAGACGGACTCAGCCGCCTCAATGCCCCGTTCCGGGAACTGGCCGCAAGTCTGCATCTTTCAAGAACACGGGTCGTCCTTTTCTTTCTTCTGCCTGCGGCTACGCCTTCCATCATCACAGGCCTTCGCCTCAGCTTCGGCTACAGCTGGCGAGCCCTTATTGCGGCGGAACTCATAGCGGCAAGCAGCGGTCTGGGATACATGATCATGGACGCCGAACAGATGCAGAGGGCCGACGAAGTCATCGTCGGCATTCTGGTCATCGGCTTTCTGGGATGGCTTCTTGACGCCGCCTTTTCCACACTCTCGTCCGCCCTGCTGAAAAGGCGTTTTCCCGAGCTTGCCGCATGAACCGACGCATGTTTTCTTCCCCGGAACCGCCCATGCCGCTGTTGCGCGGTATAGAAAAATCCTTCGGTTCCCGAAAAGTACTGCATAACACGGATCTCGACCTCGCGCCTTCCGGCATTACCTGCCTTCTCGGACCTTCCGGCTGCGGCAAATCAACCCTTCTCCGCATCACAGCAGGGCTGGAAAAGGCGGATTCCGGACGCGTGCTCATCCGACCCGACGAATGTGCCGTAGTGTTTCAGGATCCCCGTCTTCTTCCGTGGCTTACCGTACAGGAAAATCTTCGCCTTGCCCTGCCTTCTTCCTGCTCCGATGCTGCGCACCGCATGGCTGAGGTCCTCGGCATGGTGGAGCTGGCCCCGTCCATTCTTCCCGCCATGCCGCGCGAGCTTTCCGGAGGCATGGCACAGCGTGTGGGCGTAGCCCGTGCACTCCTGCGCTCCCCACGTATACTGCTTATGGACGAACCCTTTGCCGCCCTCGATGCCATTACTCGAAGTAATCTGCAGACCATGCTGAAAAAACTCATGGAACACGCACTCTGCCTGCTTGTCACCCATGACATGGAAGAGGCCCTGCGCGTAGGGCGCCGCATATCGGTCATGGAGCGTGGAAGCATTTCCGAGAATTTCGATATGATGGACTGCCCTGATACAGAACGAAAAGAATCTGTCCGCAGCAGTATCCTGGCTCATCTGAACGTCCGGGAGTCATCATGAATCCTCGGCTGAACAGCGTTAGTCCCTGTCCCTGCGGAGCCGGACTTTCCCGCAAATTTCCCGGCATCTCCCGAATCATTCTCGAGAGGAGACCTTCACTTCTTACAAAAATATTCCCTGAAAGGAGACCCCGATTCATGACCCCCCCCCGCGCCCTGCTTCTGACCCTGACTCTTTCTCTCTTTGCGTCTCCCGCATTTGCCGAAGACGGTGTACTCAACATCAGCTATGTAAAATCTCCCTTCAATCTTCAGATGATTGTCATGAAGGAGCACAAACTTCTGGAAAAGAAACTCGAGCCCAATGGATTCAAAGTAAAATGGCATGAAAGAGATTCCGGAGCCCAGCAGGCCACGGCCATGGCTTCCGGAGCTCTGGACGTAGGCGGAGTGCTCAACACCACCTCGGTACAGATGGCCAATGCTGAAGGCAATCCCGTCATCATCATTGCCGGTGCATCACGTCCCACCGATGTTTTTGCTCTGGTAGGACAGGAGAACGGGGCGAAAACCTTTGCCGACCTGCGCGGCAAAACCGTTGCCGGTCCCAAGGGAACGGTACTTCATCAGCTTCTTGTCGCCGGTCTTGCCAAGGAAGGGATGACAATCAACGACGTGAAATTCGTACAGATGGGCATTCCCCAGAGCTTTTCCGCCCTCATGGCCGGTAAGGTTGATGCTGCGCTCATTGCGGCCGGGGCTCTTGTGAAGGCCAAACAGGCAGGCAAGCCCGTCATTGCCACGGCTACAGGACTTGTTACGCCGAAACTGGCCATGTGCGCCAGCAGAAAATTCATTGAAGAACAACCGGAGCTGCTCAAGGATGTCGTTGCCGTACAGGACGAAGCCTACGACTGGGTCATGGCAAACCATAAGGAAGCCATTGCCCTCGGCGCCAAGGAACAGGGCATCTCCGAGGCCGATGCCGAACAACTCTACGCCTGGTCCCATTACAATAAGCGTCTCAATGAGAACGATATCAAAAGTCTCGACGACGACATGGAATTTCTGCTTGAAAACGGCATGGCACGCCAGAAAGTCGACTCCCGCAGCTTCGTGTTGAAATCCGCCATGGAGTAAAACAAAAAATCTATCCTCGGGAGGAGATCATCTTTCCCCTCTCAAAGTCAAGATAAGGCCGTCGTTCTGAAGAGGACGACGGCCTTATCTTTCTGAAAAATGACGGGCCTGCTGCACAGGCTGAAAATTAACGCTTCCGTGACTACAAAATGAACTGCTGGAGATCCACATCATTTCTGACATCGGCCAGATGCTCATTCACATAGGCCTTGTCGATAACGATATGCTGACCGGCACGTTCCGGAGCCTCAAAGGAAATATCGGCCAGAATCTTTTCCAGAATGGTATAGAGTCGGCGTGCCCCGATATTTTCGGTTCTGGTATTGGTTTCTTCCGCAAAAGCAGCAATCTCACGCAACCCTTCTTCCGAAAAGTGCAATGTGACGTTTTCCGTGGAAAGCAGCGCATTGTACTGCTTCTGCAGCGAATTGTGCGGTTCGGTAAGAATGCGGTAGAATTCCTGACTGCCAAGGGCCTGAAGTTCCACACGCAGAGGAAAACGCCCCTGAAGTTCCGGGATGAGATCCGAAGGCTTGCTGAAATGGAACGCTCCAGCAGCAATGAAAAGTATGTGGTCGGTATGAATCATACCGTGCTTGGTGTTGACCGCGCACCCCTCCACCACAGGAAGAAGGTCACGTTGCACGCCCTCACGAGAAATATCGGAACTGCGCTGCTGACCGGCGCCGCTGGCAATCTTGTCTATCTCGTCAATAAACACGATACCGCTCTGCTCCACCCTCTCGCGGGCAATCTCAACGATACGTTCCTCATCAAGCATGGAATCCCGGGCCTGCTGCACCAGAATATCATAAGCGGCACGAGTCTTCATGCGCTTCTTATGCGTCTTCGGCGGCATGAAGCGACTCATCATACTTTTCATCTGGCTGCCGAAGGAATTATCCATCCCGGGCATGGCAAACATATCCATCTGGGGAGCCTGCTCGGTTACTTCAACTTCCACTTCATGATCGTCGAGATGCCCGAGTTTCCAGAGATTGCGGAGCTTCTCGCGCGTAGCCTCGCGGCCGGAATCCGTGCTGCTGCCGGGGAGCAGCAGATCAAGCAGACGTTCTTCGGCCTGCGCCTCAGCCTTGGCCGCCACTCTCTGCCCTTCCTCATCCCGAACAAGCTTGATGCCGATTTCCATAAGGTCACGGATCATGGATTCCACATCACGTCCCACATAGCCCACTTCCGTGTACTTCGTGGCCTCCACTTTAATAAACGGAGCCCCCGTCAGCTTTGCAAGTCTGCGGGCTATCTCCGTCTTACCCACGCCGGTGGGTCCCATGAGTATGATGTTTTTGGGAGCGATTTCGTCGCGCAGGGCGGGATCGAGCTGCTGCCGACGCCAGCGATTGCGCACCGCCACGGCCACCATACGTTTGGCCTGTTCCTGGCCTATAATATATTTATCGAGCTCGGCAACGATCTGCCGGGGGGTCAGCGTATTCATGGGGAAACTCCTTTTTTCCAGAACATAGGCCCGATTCTGAAAAAGGGAAGAGCTGAAGACCCAAATTCTCCGGGAAAATGCCGTCATACGGGCTTCCGTGCCACAGTCTGAGAATTATGTACCCTCCATGACCGCCTTCCGGCAAACTCCTGCAACCCAGCCCCATGCGGAATGATCTTCAGAACTACACTGGAAGCCGCCTGCCCCTGAGCCCTGCTCGACACTGTGAGCAGCCTCTCAAGGTGAAACGACAAGTCCTTTCCGAATCGACGGAAAGGGATGAAGCCGGAGAACGGTTATGGCCTGCTCTTGGAGGAACCATCGCTCCGATACGGCTCAAGATGTATGGAGCAGCCTGCACAGCCGCCTTTTTTCGAGCAGGAACAGCCGCAACCGCAGCCACCCCCGGAAACGGAACGCCGGAAACGGGAAAAAAGATAGAAACATGCCAGTGCAAGAATGATAAGAACTGCAAGCGTCTGCATATATTGTTCCTCCATGGTCGATATTCTCCGCAAAGTTTCGATCTCCCGGGATCACGGCAGCCTGTCGACCATACTTCTGTTGTGGTTTGCGTTCAAACTATCAATAATGAAAATTATTTTCAACTTATTTTTTTTCCTTTCCCCACCTTGGGAAAGAGGGACTTGCTCCATCTGCCGATTCTGTATAGTGTAGGCCAATAACCCGTTCGCCGGATAATCAGATGCTGCGTAAGATAATCCTTGCTCTTGTTATTCTCGTCCTTGTCGCCGGTGGCGGCGTGTTTGCTCTTGTCGCCACGAACAGCGACATCATCATTGATAAGTTCAACAAGTATGTGGAGAACAGCACCGGCGCACCGCTCGTGTCCAAGACTCCGCCCGAGCTCACCATTTTCCCCAACCGGGGACTGGAACTCGACGCCAGTTCCTGGCAAAGTCCCGATGGCGCTCTGCGTTTCAGTTTCAGCCGGGCCTCAGTGATGATTTCCTCCCATGCGCTGCTGACCGGCAAATTCAGCATCAAAAACTTTTCGGTGGATGATCTTGATCTGACCATGAAGATCAAGAAACCCATTGCGGAATATCTCGACGGCATCCCTGCGAGCGTGGAACATCGTCGAGACTTCGACGACCTTATCCAGACCATTCTTCATGCTCTTCGCATTGCCCCCGACAACATCACCATCAACCGCGGCAGAGTATGCTTCATACAACCCGACGGCTCTACCGTCATATTCTCTCCCGTTACGCTGAATGCCACCAACGTTCATCCGGGGACTCCCACCAAATTCAATCTGCAGACGGACATAGAAGGGTCATCTCCATCCTTCCATGCCGGTGTGGAGCTGCACTGCTCCGCCCTGCTCAACAAGGAGAAGGCTTCCTTTGCCATTGAAAAAGCCATGCTCACGCCCGGCAACGGCGTGGCTTTCCGTGAATATCTTTCCCTCTCGGGCGAACTGGAATACGATTTCGACAGTGATGCGCTCACGCTGTCGCAGCTTCATTTTCAGGGACCTGACCTGTCGGCCACAGCCTCAGGCAGTGTAGACTCTCTGGCACGCATGTACAGCGATCCCGTCAAAGGCGCGGCCTCGCTCAAGGTGGAAATGGAAGGCGATCCTCAGCGCCTCAGCTCCATCCTTTTCCATCACCCGCTGCCCTTCGCCGATCACAACATTTTCAGCGACTGCTCCCTGGCGACTGAAATGCGCTGGTCTGACGGACGCATGAGAATGAACAACATTCAGGGCAAGGCGGACGACCTTACCTTTACCGGCGGCCTCGTCATTACTCACAGTCCTTTCGTCATTACCGGAGAACTCAAGCTCGGGGATCTCGACATCGACGACTACAAAAGCGACCGGCCCTCTTCGACGCCCAAGAAGTTGGAAAACCGAGACTTTACCCGCTGGCCTCGCGTCAATCTCCAGCTCTCCGCAGAACATGTACGCTGGAACCGTATCCACCTGGAGAGCGTACGCACGCGTCTTGTCGG
>JAXVQY010000196.1:0-8905 GCA_037303805.1 bacterium
GATATGCCGTGCGCGCCAGGGACGTATTCGGTGCGCAGGAAGGTTCTCCAGCCCTTCTTGAATGTGTGGGAGAATGCCCCATGGGACGTACTCCCGATTTTTCTCTGGAACCCGGTCAGACGGCCCGTATCTTCACCGGAGGGATGCTCCCCGAAGGCGCCGACTGCGTGGTAATGGTGGAGTATTCCCGTCCCGCAGGCGGTAATCTTGTTGAACTGGTGCGGACTCAGGCACCCGGCGATCATGTGCTGGAACACGATGAGGATGCCGCCGCCGGTCAGGTATTTCTTCCGGCAGGCAGGCGTCTGCGTCCTCAGGAAATAGGCATGCTTGCCGCCCTGGGACAGACGTCCGTTCCCGTCCGTCGTCGCCCGCGTGTTTCCATCATTTCCACGGGGGATGAGGTTGTTCCCATGGACAGGAAGCCTCTGCCCGGACAGGTACGTGACGTCAATTCTCATTCCCTTGCCGCGTTGTGCGCCGAAGCGGGGGCCGAGGTGCGGCTGGAAGGTCTGGTTCGTGATGATGTCGCCGGACTGAAGGCTGCCGTCAGAAATGCCATGACTCATGCCGATGTCGTTCTGCTTTCCGGCGGTTCGTCCGCGGGCATGCGCGATCATACCGTCGATATTTTTCTTTCCATGCCTCAGGGGGAACTGCTTGTCCATGGAGCAGCCATAAGTCCCGGAAAGCCCTTTATTCTGGCACGTTCTGGAAAAATCTGCCTCATGGGGCTGCCCGGCCATGTCACCAGCGCTCTCGTCTGTGCCAGAGTGTTTCTTCTGCCTCTGCTCAGGCACCTGCAAGGTGCGGAATCCGTACCCGTCCCGGGTGTTCCTGCCGTTCTTGCACGCTCCGTGGCTTCAGCTCAGGGACGCAGAGACTTTATCCGCGTCAAGCTCGTTCCCTCCGACAACGGCTGGCTTGCGGATCCCGTAACGACTCCTTCCGGTCTTATTTCCGGCCTTGTCGCTGCGGACGCTCTTGTCGTCTGTCCTGAAAACAGCGAGGGGCTTTATGCCGGACAGAACGTCTACGCCGAACTGCTGTAAGAGAAAAGAGACAGGAAGAACACGGGGAATGCCTTTCTCTGCTTTCCTGTCTCCGTATCCGCAGCAACGGCAGAACTGCCGGATTTAGGAGCCGGACGAAATAGTCTTCCTGAGGAAAAGAAATTCACAAGTACCGTACCGTCCGGAGCTGACGGACGTAGAAGTTCGCCGGGCGGAATAGAAGGATCAAATATCATGGCAAGACATACCTATCTGACGATGAAGACTCCCGAAGAGGCTCGGGACTTATGGTTTTCCCGCATTGACGGGCTGAACTGGGAAGCGGAAGAGGAAAATGTGCCGATTTCTCAGGCGCTTCATCGTGTGATTTCGCGTCCGGTGGAGGCACGGAGATCGTCTCCGGCTTTTCACGGCGCAGCCATGGACGGCGTGGCGGTCAGAGCGGAGGATACGTTTACGGCTTCCGCACGCAGACCGCTGCGGCTGGAAATAGGCAAGAACGCCTTCTGGATCAATACGGGACATCCTTTGCCTGAGGGCTGCAACGCCGTGGTCATAGTGGAGCATCTCAACGTGGAGGAAAACGGCAAATATGTGGTGACGGAAAAGGCGGCTTTTCCCTGGCAGCATGTACGCAAGCTGGGGGAAGACATGGTGGCCACGGAAATCATTCTTGCTCCGGGTGTGACCGTCGGACCTTATGAGCTGGGAGCCCTGGCTGCGGCCGGGGTGACGATGCCCCCGGTCTTTCGCCGCACCGAGGTGGCGATCATTCCCAGCGGATCGGAGATCGTTGCACTTGACGAAGCCAGAGAGGACGATCTTCGTGCCGGACGTGCGCTGCCGGAATTCAATTCCCTGATTTTTTCCGCCATGATAGAAGAGGCGGGCGATCATGCCCGTGTATACCCCGTAGTGCCGGACGACATGGACCGCATACGCTCCTCCATTGCCGCAGCCGTGGAAAACGGGGCCGAGCTGGTCATCATGAACGCCGGTTCTTCGGCAGGCAGCCATGATTATACCGCCGATGTCATTGCGTCCATGGGCGAGCTTCTGGTACACGGTGTGGCCGTCATGCCCGGCAAACCCACGGCCCTCGGCGTGGTGACCGTGGGCGGGCGCTCTGTACCCGTTATCGGTACTCCGGGATATCCGGTGTCCGCCATTGTGGCCATGGAGGAGTTTGTTCTGCCTCTGCTTGCTCGTCGTCATAAAGGGACTGCACGTCGTCGCGAAACTGTTTCCGTGATTCCCTGCAATCCCATCCCGTCCCGTCCCGGCATGGAAGAGCGCGTCCGAGTGAAACTCGGTGTGGTCGACGGTACCTGTTACGCCGTCACTCTGCCTCGCGGGGCAGGAACCGTGACCAGTCTTTCCCATGCCGATGCCGTCATTCCCGTGGAACGCGACCGTGAAGGACTGGATACGGGACAGCCCGTACGGGCCGAGCTGCTCCGTCCTCTTGCCGACATCGAGGGGGCGCTTCTTGCAACCGGAAGCCATGATAATACGCTGGATCTTATCGACAGCATGCTGCGTCGTTCTTTCCCCGGGTTCCGCCTGACTTCCGCCCATGTCGGTTCTCTCGGCGGACTTCTGGCTCTGCAACGGGGACAGTGTCATCTTGCAGGCAGTCATCTTCTCGATGAGGAAACCGGTATCTACAATCGTCGTGCTATCCGGGAAAATCTGAAGGGTATCCCCTGCATGCTTGTTCAGCTCGTGGACAGAGAGCAGGGGATCATGGTTATGCCCGGCAATCCCAAGGGTATTACTTCTTTTGAAGATCTTGCTCGTGAAGATGTTCAGTTCATCAACAGACAGCGGGGCAGCGGTACTCGCGTACTTCTGGATTATGAGCTCAGGAAGAGGCAGATTTCTCCCTCACGCATCCGCGGCTACAGAGATGAGGAGTATACGCACATGAACGTTGCTGCCGCCGTGCTTTCCGGGCGTGCCGACGCCGGACTCGGAGTCCGTTCCGCCGCTGCTGCCCTCGGGCTTGACTTCGTTTCCGCCGGAGTGGAGGAGTACGATCTCGTCATTCCTTCCCGATATGCTCAGGATCCCCGTATTCAGGCTCTTTTTTCCGTCATCCGTTCCGATGAGTTCAAAAGCGCCGTTCAGGCGATGGGCGGCTACGGTACCGACCGTACCGGTACCGTTCTCTGGGAATACGACGGAAAATAAAAGGACCGGCAGAAGGAGAGAAACGTCGACGAGGAAAGACGTTTCTTTTTCGTGCCGGAGTGTTCAGGAAAAAATGCTTCCGGCATGAGCTGGAAGAATATCCCGAGATACGTTCCGATATACGTTTCCTCGGGGCTTCAGGCTCTTTTTCTGCGGCCGGGAAAAGGGATGCGGCTTTTTCTTTTTGAAGGAATCAGCCGGGCAGAACATGATGGACATGGTTCCTTCCCTGCTTTTGTGAGAGGCTGTATCTTTGCACCGCGTGGCTGGCGGGTAGAATGTTGTGTCATGAGTGACGAAAAAGGCACGGATGTGATTCCGTGCCTTTTTCGGTTTTCAGTCTTTGCCTTTGTTCCGGCAGAGCGTTTTACTCTGCGTCGGATCTGGGGGCGGAGAATTTCTTCATGGCAAGGATGCACTTTCCCGTTGTTATTTTTCTCGGAGTCGTGGCGTTTTCGGAGAGATGAACACTGGCAGGAAGGCAGGAACGGATGATATCGAAGGTCCCGTCTTTTTTCCATGCTGTAAAACGCCGCCATGCGGTGACATAGCTGCCCATGTCGCGGGGCAGGTCGCTCCAGCGGCAGCCTGTGGTAAGGACATAGAGAACGGCTTCAAGCGTTTCACGGTCGTTCTTGCGGGGACGTCCTACTTTTTTGCCCCGTGCAAGAAACGGCTCGATGCGTCTCCACTGCTGATCGCTGATAAATGCCATGGGAGATCCTTGCGTTTTTAGAAAGATGTTGTTGACGATTCCGGGCCTGAGTCGAAGATAAGCGTTTCGAGTTCCGGTACGGCAAGGTCGAGGTGATAAAGTTTTCCTCGGTCGTTTCTGTTCATGCAAATCAGACGCACGAGCAAGGCTGCCATGAGACAGGCTGTACCGTTAACGGTAAGCACATGGGTATTCATGGGGGCGCCTTCCCTGTTGCCCGCCGCCTCACCGGGATAGACACGGGAAAAAGGCAAAACAGCACCTTTGCTGCACAGGCACAGACCTTCGTTCCTGGCCACGGCTCCCTGAACACATGGAATACCGGCAATGTTTGCGGCACGTTCCAGCATCTTTTTTCTTGCTATGGAATCAAGGCAGTCCATGACGGCATCTGCGCCCTGAAGCAGAGGAGGAAGAGTGTTTTCATCCAGAGTCGTGACATGGGCCTCCACGTCCATATAGGAAGCCATATCGAGCAGAGCGTCACGGCAGACTTCGGCCTTGGGCTGTCCCAGTGTCTTTTCCGTGCAGAAATTCTGTCTGTTCAGATTGCTTTCCTCGAAGCAGTCGGGATCGCAGAGGACAAGACTGCCTGCGCCCATACGGGTCAGCAGAGCCGCTACGTGTCCGCCAAGACCTCCGCAGCCTGCTACCACGATGCGCGATGAAAGCAGCCGGGTCAGCGCGTCGGCACTCAAAGCTCCTCGGCAACGACTGAAACGTTCCGGCCAGAGATCCCGTTGCAGCATACCGATCATGACCGACCGTTCCGGCAGATGCAGCTCCTGAGCAAGAGAACGTACCCCGTTGCGGCTGACGGTCGTCCCGTGCACGGGACTTTTTACGAGATACGGCTCCAGGCGTACTTCCAGCTCGTGTCGGTCGGGAAAGTCGATTTCTGCGGGGCCGGACATTTAGCCTCCTCCCACGGCGGGAAAATAGGCTACGCGGTCGCCGTCATGAACGGGGCTGTCGAGCTCGCACTGACGGCTGTTGATCATGACGATCTTAATCTCCTGCTCCGGCAATCCGATGCGTCGGGCCAGATCGCCCGCCGTGCGCAGACTCTCGTCGGGAACGACGATCAGCCCCGTTTCGGGATCGTAATCGGGAACGCAGTCGCGCAGAGTAGTGCTCAGTTTGATAAGTATGCTCATGGTCGGGGCAGTCCCGCGCAAAGAGGACTTTGCGCGGGAAGGGTTTGCACGACAAGGCGGAACGGGCTTTGAATGCGGCCCGTTCACGCCGTACGTTTGTTTTACTTCTTTATCCAGTTGAAGGTCGTCTGCAGTTCTTCAGGCGTGAAATCGAACGTGGTGTTGTGAGGAGCCACAGGTTCGTCACTGAAGAAGTCGGGCAGATGGTCCGCAGCTTCCGTAATGCCCGCACGACGGTTGAAGTCGACTTCCGTGGACAGGATGCGCTGTCCCAGAGTGACCACGTCGTCGCCGGTGAGCTTCCAGCCGAACTTCGCGTTCAGCATGTCCACGATGGCGGCCAGAGCATCCGGAATATCCAGAATGGCAAAAGCCGTGAACAGGCACAGACCCACGCTGTCCACAGAGGCCGTAGCGATCTGCAGATTGCGGGACAGTTCGATCTGACCGTCCTTCTTCAGCGGATCCACCTTGCCGCCGACGCCCAGGATGTTCGACGTAACCGCGTAGCCCGCGGTGTGGTCGGCGCCCATGGGAGTGGTTGCGTAGGTGACGCCCACACCCTTGACGGCGCGGGGATCATAGGCAGGAAGGCTCTGGCCCTTCACGCAGGGGACACGGCGTACGCCGAATACACGGCCGGTAGTAGCCGTGCCGCAGCCGATGATACGGCCCAGCGGAGTACCGTCGCTGATGCCCTGCATGGCTTCGAGGACGGCCTTGCCGTCACCGAGGGGAATACCGCCTCCGGCCATGGCTACACCGACGGCCACACCTACGTCAATGGTATCCACGCCGATGTCGTCGCACATGTGGTCAAAGGTGCAGATGAGATCGAGATCGTCAATGTTGCTGTGCGGGCCGAAGCACCACAGCGTTTCATATTCAGGCCACTTGCTCTTGAACTTGCCCTTTTCGTCCGGGAAGATGCCGCTGCAGCGGATGATGCAGCCGCTCATGCAGCCGTGCGCCACAGAGCCTTCACCGCCGCGTTCCTTCGTAAGCTTGTTCATGCGTTCGCCGGAAACGGCTTCATGGTGCTCGAACTGGCCGACCGTGAAGTTGCGGGTGGGAAGACCGCCTGCTTCGTGGAGGATGTTCACCAGAACGGCGGTGCCGTATTCAGCGAGACCCTTGCCCGTGATGGGATGGCTGGTCAGAGCCTTGGCGAAGCGCTTGGAAGCCGCCTTGAAGCCTTCCTCATCCACCAGAGGATGATTCTTGCCGCCTTCGGGATTGATGATGATGGCCTTGAGTCCCTTGGAACCCATGACGGCACCGACGCCGCCGCGTCCGGCATGACGCTGAGGACGAAGCTCTCTGTCCGTAAAGGCGATGCTCGCCGCCGTGAGCTTGTATTCACCGGCACGGCCGATGGTGACATAGCTGCAGTCCTTGCCGTACTGTTCCACCAGCTTGGCCACGGCGTCGAAGTTGTTCAGACCGGCTACAGTGGAGGGAACCAGCTTGGCGGAATCCTTGCTGATTTCCAGCTGCCACCATTCTCCTTCCGTAGCCATCTCTTCGACGATGATGGCCAGAATGCCCAGTTTTGCCAGATGGCCGCCGGGCTGACCGCCGGAGTTCGATTCCTTGATGCCTTCAGTAAGAGGGCTCTTGCAGCCTACGGAAATACGGTTGGAGTTGGGGCTGTTGGTGGCTCCCAGCAGACCCGGTGCGAATACCAGCTTGTTGTGCGGTCCCAGGGGAGTGCAGATGGGATTGACCTCGCGGGCCACGATGGTGGAGGTCAGAGCGCGGCCGCCGAGTCCTGCATATTCTTCGGGAATGTCCTCAAATACGCAGCTTTTCGTGGCCATGTTGACGCGCAGAAAACGAAACATGCCGTTGCTCCTTGGTTATAAACTTTTTTGTTGAAGAAGCCTCTTTAAGCCCAACATAGTTCCGTCTCTTTTTTTTCGTCAAGAAAACAAAAAAATAATCACGCTTTTATTTTCCCGTTCCCGTTTCGTGACGATCTGGCGCCGGGGACGGGAAAAGCCTGGGACGCAGGGGAAATGTACTTTTCCCTTGGCACATGAGGGCATGCGGTTGATCTGTCGGGAAACGGATGTTCTGCTTTCACGACACGGCCGGAGAAAATCAGTATCGTTGATGTGTTGCCGCCTGTCTTTTGACCCGTGCAGATGCTCGTCGTTCTGTTTTTGGTTTTTGTCGGAAAACACATGTTCGCGGAATGAAAAATGCCCCGGAAAGGCCGGAGCATTTTTTATTCTGCCGTATGAAGAGGGCAACCTCTGGGAAGGTGTTTTTCGTCTACCCGCCGAGGTAGGCCTCACGGACTTTGGGATTTTTGAGCATGTCCCTGCCGGGACCTTCAAGGACGACGGATCCGACTTCGAGAATATAGGCATAATCCGCGATGGAGAGAGCGGCATACGCGTTCTGTTCCACAAGAAGAACGGTTTTTCCGTCTTCATTGATGCGTCGGATGATATCGAAGATTTCCCGTACAAGAATGGGAGCAAGACCAAGAGAAGGTTCGTCAAGCATGATGAGATCGGGACGGCTCATGAGGGCGCGTCCTACGGCGAGCATCTGCTGTTCGCCGCCGGAGAGTGTGCCGCCTTTCTGCCAGCTGCGTTCTTTCAGACGGGGAAAGAGGTTGTACACGAGCTCCATGTCGCGGGCTATGCCGTCTTCATCCTTGCGGCACCAGGCACCGAGCGTGAGGTTTTCGGCCACGGTGAGATGGGGAAGTATGCGGCGGCCTTCGGGACTGAGAGCAATGCCGTTGCGCACCATGTTTTCCGCCGGCATTCCAAGCAGGTTCAAGGGCTTGTCTCCCTCGTGTCTCGTGAGCAGAATTTCGCCGCTGGCGCCCTTGACGAGCCCGGCTATGGACCGGATGATGCTGCTTTTTCCTGCCCCGTTGGCGCCGATGAGCGTAACCACGCTGCCTCTGGGAATGGAGAGGGATACCCCTTTGACGGCATGAATGCCGCCGTAGTGAACATGAAGGTCTTTAATCTGCAACATTGTTTACATCCTCGCCCAGATAGGCTTCGATAACGCGCGGGTTCGAGCGTATGGCGTCGGCGTCGCCCTCGGCGATGAGCTTGCCGTATTCCAGTACCCAGATATGTTCGCACACTCCCATGACGACCTTCATGTCGTGCTCGATGAGCAGAATGGTGAGGTGAAATTCATCGCGGATCTGGCGGATGAACTTCATGAGTTCCAGACTTTCCTGCGGATTCATGCCTGCGGCGGGTTCATCGAGCAGGAGGAACTTCGGTTCGGTAGCCAGCGCACGGGCTATTTCAAGGCGTCGCTGAGCGCCGTAGGGAAGCGCTGAAGCCGTTTCGTCGGCATGAGATGCGAGTCCGACGCGGCGAAGCAGTTCCATGGCTTTTTCACGGATGTCCTTCTCTTCGCGCCTGGCACCGGGCAGACCGAGCACCGCTCCCCACCAGTGACCGCTGCGGCGTACATGGCGGCCTATCATGACGTTTTCCAGAGCGGTTTCATTGTAGAACAGTCGAATGTTCTGAAAGGTTCTGGCCATGCCTAGGGCACAGATGCGATGCGGAGCCATGCCGGTAATACCGCGTCCGGCGAATACCACTTCACCTTCGGTAGGACGATAAAATCCGGTAATGACGTTGAAAGCCGTGGTCTTGCCTGCACCGTTGGGCCCGATGAGGCCGACAATGCTGCCTTCGGGAATGTCCATGGACAGCTCGCTTACAGCAGTGACGCCGCCGAAGCGCATGGTGACGTTTCTTACTTCAATGATGTTTTTCCGGCTCATGCCTTACGCTCCTTCTTGCGGCCGAGGCGGGAAAAAAAGGCGGCCAGACTGT
>JAXVQY010000197.1:0-24389 GCA_037303805.1 bacterium
TTCTGGTTCGTGAAGGAGGACACCTTTACCTGCATCGGCTGTGCTTCTCACTGTACGCTGAAGCGTCCGGCGGGCTTTCCCGCGCCGCTTCCCATCCGATATTCCGTAGTTCCGCCTGAGCAGCCTTTCACCCTGACGCCGCTTGAAATGCTGGAGCGGCACGACCTTCTGACGGTGCGGCAGGCGGCTTACTGCCTGAACATATCGGAACGCATGGTTTATGATTACATCGCGGAAGGAAAACTGATACGGCTGCGGGAGAACCCCGTCCGTGTCCGCTCAAAAGAAGTGAAGGAACTCCGGGAAAACTTCGACGAATAGGAAAAAATTTGTCCGCATGGAACGCGCCCTTTCCGGGCATAAAGCGGCCCGTCATGGCAATATGGCTGTGACGGGCCGTTTTCGCGCCGGTTCGTTTCCTCCTCTCTCTCCCGCCGGGGCAATCCCGGCGGGCTTTCCGAAACCGCGCGAATGGAGCGAACATGAAAAATCTTTTTCGCAATCCCCGGTATCTTCTGGCCCTGTTCATTCTGTGCGGTCTCGCGCTGCTCATGGCGCTGATATTCCTTTCCCCCGTTCAGGGACCTGTGGTGGCATACAAACTGGGGCTGGTCATCGTGGCTGCCATTGCTGGCATGGTCTTTGATTTTCTGGCTTTTCCCTACGCGCTGCCGTCCTCCTACCTGGACAGTGACTGGAGAGAAAACCCGGACGCCACGGGCGAAGACGGCAAACCGGACTTTCCCATTTCCAACGGATATTTCCGCCCGTTCTGCGCGGCGCTGTTGCGTCGTGCTGTCATCATCGCGGCTTTTGTGCTGGCCGTGGCGCTGGGGCTGTAGCCATGTGGGAACGCGTCAAAAACTTTCTGAGCAACCGGTGGACAGAACTCAAGGCATGGTTCAAGGCGCATATCCGTGAGCTGTTGAAACAGACATTGAAAGGACTCGGAGCGGTTCTGCAACTCTACGGAATCGGATTCATCATTGGACTCGGCTTCTGGGTAGCCTTTGGCATAGTGCTTGCCGTCGCGATGGCCGGCTACGCCGAAGCATCTGAAATTCCCCGCGCAGCCCACAAGTACCGGGCGGAGCTTGTGCGTTGCGCCCGCGTATCGTGGGGACTGAACGCCCCGGTGGCGGTATTTGCGGCTCAGGTTCACACGGAATCAGACTGGAACAGTGAGGCTCGCTCCCCTGTTGGCGCGCAGGGACTGGCGCAGTTCATGCCGTCCACGGCGAAGTGGCTTCCCGAAGTCGCGCCGGAGACGGGCCAACCCGCGCCGTTCAATCCGGGCTGGAGCCTGCGGGCGCTGTGTGCCTATGACCGGTGGCTGTGGGAACGCACGGACGGGGCCGACGACTTCGAGCGCATGGCGTTCACGCTTTCCGCCTACAACGGCGGGCTTGGCTGGGTGAACCGGGACAAGAAGCTGGCCATAAAGCGCGGACTTGATTCCGTGCGCTGGTTCGGAGTTGTGGAAACGGTCAATGCGGGGCGTTCCGTCGCCTCATGGAAGGAAAACCGCAATTATCCACAGGTCATTCTTAAGAAACGCCAATATACCTATGTCAGGGCAGGCTGGGGGCCGTGGATTGAACAGGGGCAAAAGTCGTGAAAACGACGGTGCTATGGCTGGTCGTTGCCCTGCTGATTTCGGGATTGCTGGGACGCCTTACCTATGTGAACAGCAAACTTGACGCTGAAAAGACAGCGCACGAAGCCACAAGACAGGAGCTCGCCCGATGGCGAACGGCGGCAGAAGCGTGCCGTCTGGATGCCGAAGCACAGGCGGAAAACGCAAGGCTCTGTCTCGACAGAGAGGCGGAGGCGATGAAGAAAGCTCAGGAACGCGAGGCCATTATGGAACGGGCGAGGCCCCGTACCAGAACCGTAGAAGAAAAGGACAAGGTAGTGGACGATGAAACACGCCGTTGCGCTGTTCTGCGTCTTAATCGTCCTCTGTAGCGGCTGCAGTCATAAACAGACCTTTGCGCCGTCCGTTCTCAAACTGTCTGACTGTCCTGCGCCGCCCGTACCAGTAATGCCGGACTTGAATGCGGAGGAACCGCTGGACGGCCCGGAAAACGTGGCCCGACTTCTGGAGCGTGACGACCTTCTCAGGAACTACATAAACGGCCTGAATGCGGCGCTGCGCTGTTATCAGGCACGGGGGAATCATGGGAAATGACATGTCCGCCGCCATCAGCGCGGCGCTGCCTTTGGTGGAATCGCTGTTTTCGCTGGGCCTGCCCGGCATACTTCTTTTGCTGGCGTCCATTCCGGCGCTGGTCATCGCCGTGGTGTGCATCCTGGACTACAAGCACGGCAAGCGCGTGGAAAAAGTGCTGGAAGCCTACCGGACGGACACGCAGAGAAGTCTGCGCGTGCTGAGTGAAAAGTTTGAGACCAGCCTGCATGAAGTAAGCGAAAAGCACGCGGAAGTGGCGGAGTTCTACCGAAAAAACGTCACGCTGGTAAAAAACTACGAAAAAATGAACGACACGCTGCAGACGCTGGTGGTCAACAATACGCGAGCAACGGAACGCCTCACGACGATGATTGAGGCAAGCATCAACAACATTTCACGGAGGTAGCCATGCTGGTGCATGAATACAGAAAATCACGGGAAGAGCTGCGTCTGCGCCGCAAGTCGATAGATGCGGACATCTCCTCGCGCCGGTCGGATTTGCTGGCCGCTCTTTCCCTGACCCGCCGGAACGAAAGTCTGCAGGGGGAATACATCATGAGTCTTGCCATCGGCCTGAATGAACTTCTCGTTGAACTGAAAGGCGTGGATGACCAGATTGATATTCTTTCCCGCGAACTGGAAGAGTGAGGAAAGGCCATGGGCAGGGAATATCCCACGGACACGCTCTGGAAGGCTCAGGAACTTTACTGCGTGGACCGCATGAGCTACGCCGCCGTGGCGGAAGCCACGGGGGTTTCCGCAACGACGCTTAAGACCTGGGGGCAGAAATATCACTGGGCGCGGCGTCGGGAAGAAATAGCGCGGGCGGAAAGTGAAATCCGTGTGAATATCATCAAAGGGAGACAGAAGGCGCTGGAGCAGCTTCTGTCCGCTGCTGACGCGAAAGAAGCGGCTCCCATGGCCTTTGCCGTGTCTTCTCTGGAGACGCTGGCGCTGAAGCGGCAGGAACTCGCCGCTTCCGGGAAGATTCCAGGAGTGGTGACACAGGCCAGGCGCAGGATAACCACGCGGGCGGATGCCGTGGCAGTGCTGAAGGAAGCGGTGGAAAAAAAGCTCGGTCTGGCGCTTTCCGACCCGGAAAGGATCACCACAGCTACAGTACAGGACGTGAAGCGCTGCCTTGACCTTGTGACGGAACTTGAGGCCGCACTGCCGAAGGAAAAGGAAGAGGCACGGGACAAGGCACTATCACCGGAAAACGCAAAAGCCATCCGCGAAATTCTTGGAGCGGGATAAGGGAACGACATGGAACTTGGCGATGTTCTTTTGCCGTATCAGAAGAAATGGCTGGAAGACACGGCTCAGGTCAAAGTCGTGGAAAAATCCCGCCGTATCGGTCTGACCTGGGCGCAGGCGCTGGACGACGTGTTGAAGGCCGCCACGTCCGGGCGCGAAGGGATGGACGTACTGTATATTTCCTTCAATCAAGACATGACGAGGGAATACATCGACACCTGCGCGGAATGGGCAAGAAAACTTCAAATCGTTACTGGAAAGGTCAACGAGGATATTTTCCGGGACGGGGACGAGCGGGAAATCAAGGCGTTCCGCATCGACTTTGCCAGTGGCCACAAGATTCTTGCCTTGTCGAACCGTCCTTCTAACCTGCGCGGTAAACAGGGACGCGTCATCATTGACGAGGCGGCCTTTGTGGAAGACCTGCCGGAACTTTTGAAGGCAGCGCTTGCCCTCCTCATGTGGGGCGGACAGGTCATCGTCATTTCCACGCATAATGGAGCCGACAATCCTTTCAATGAACTTGTGCAGGACGTCCGGGCTGGCCGGCTGCCGTACAGCATCCACCGTATCACGCTGAATGACGCGCTGGAGGGAGGACTGTACCGCCGAATCTGCCGGGTGACGAAGAAGGACTGGACGCCGGAAGCGGAAGAATCTTGGCGTACCGACCTCATAAAAACCTATGGCGACGGCGCGGACGAAGAACTTTTCTGTATTCCCCGGCAGTCTTCCGGTGCATATCTGACCACGACCATGATTGAAGCCTGCATGGGGGAGATCCCCGTGCTGACGTGGATGCCCCCGGCGGAAGACTTTGTGGACTGGCCGCTGCCCGTAGCGGAAACGTACACCAGAGGGTGGATAGCGGACCGGCTTGAACCTCTGCTGGCCGCGTTACCGAAGGACCGGGCGCATTTCTGCGGCGTGGACTTTGGGCGTAGCGGCGACCTTTCCGTGTTCTGGCCAGCCACGGAAGAAAAAGATTTGCGTCTTGCTCCTCCTTTTGTACTGGAGCTTCGCAACTGCCCGCACCGGACGCAGCAGCAGATTCTTTTTGCCGTTCTGGACGCCTTACCGCGTTTTTCCGGCGTGTCTTTGGACGCGCGAGGCAACGGCTCGGCTCTGGCTGAATCTGTCCGACAGCAGTATGGACCAGAACTGGTACGGGAGGTGATGATTTCCGAGTCCTGGTATCGGGAGACCATGCCGCTGCTCAAGGCAGGCATAGAGGACAAGACGCTGATTATTCCGAAGGACTCGGACATTCTTTCGGATTTTCGCTCACTGCGCGTGGTCAAGGGGGTGGCCCGCGTACCGGAGCAGCGCACCAGGGACAAGACCGGTGGGCGACACGGCGACAGCGCCGTAGCCTGCGCCATGATGCTGGACGCAAGAAAAGAACTGGGCAATGCGGAGCCATGGGAATATGTGGGCGTTCCTCTGACTGGATTTGACTTCAATGGCTGGTAAAATCCCTCGCACAGCCCGCGTCCTTTCCGGGCGCAACCTTTGTTTCTCTGCCACAATGGCGGAAAAACGGAGGTTTTTGTTATGGCGGATGGGCTTTACATGGCGGACGGCACGTTCCGGTTGTTCAACGCCCTGGAACTCGGTACGGAACTGGCCACAAGACAGAACGCGGGCGTGCTTTTTACGGAGCTTGAAGGCTGGCTTTCCACCTTGCCGGATCCCGACCCTGTGCTTTTCAAACGGGGGGACGACGCGGCCATTCTGCGGGAACTTTCCGCCGACGACCAAGTGACCACGGCCATGCTTTCCCGGAAAAACCGCGTGCTGAACTGCCCGCACCTGACTTTCCGTGCCGGGGCGCCGGAGGGAGAGACTCCCACGCCGGAGGCTGAAGAGCTGCACCGCCGTTTCATGCAGGATCTGGAACGGACAAATCTGCGCACCGTCATTTCCGGTATGCTGGACGCGCCGTTTTACGGCTTTACACCGCTGGAACTTATCTGGAAGCGTGGCGGTGACTGGTGGCACCTGGTTGATATCGTAGCCCGTCCCTATCACTGGTTCCGGTTCGACAACCATAACAATCCGGTTTTCGTGGGCGAGTACGGCATATTCTGCGCCGACCCGCGTCCTCTGCCTCCGGGCAAGTTCGTTTTCGTCACTCATCACGCCACCTATGACAACCCTTACGGTCTGCGTCTGCTTTCCCGCTGTCTGTGGCCGGTAAGTTTCAAGCGCGGCGGCCTCACGTTCTACGCCCGTTTTGTGGAACGGCACGGTATGCCGTGGGTGATAGGCGAAGCCCCGGCCAAGGCGGAAAAGCTGGAAAAGCAGGACATGGCGCGAGGGCTTTCCCGCATGGTGCAGGACGCCGTGGCCGTCATTCCCCACGGCGCGTCCGTCAAGCTGGAGAGTGCCGGGCAGACGCAGGGAGCGATTCACGAGGACTTTCTGGCGCGTCAGGATCGGGCCATCAGCAAGGTACTCATGGGGCAGACGCTCACCATTGAAACCGACGGCAAGAACTCCCTTGCTGCCACGGAAGCCCACAAAGATGTTGCCGATGACCTAGCCGACGCCGACAAGGCCATGGTGGCCGACGCCTGGAACGAAATTGCCTGGCTGTATGCCCAGGTCAATGCCGCGCCGGGAGTGGCGGCTCCTCTGGCGGCGTATGAGGAGCCGGAGGACCTGAACAGTCAGGCCGACCTGGACAAAAAACTGGTGGAAATCGGCGTGGAGTTTACGGAAGAACGCTTCACCGGTGTTTACGGGTTGAAGCCCGGCGAGTTCCGGTTGCGGCAAAGCGCCCCGACTGTTCCCACAACCGGAACGGGCGCGAACTTTTCCGCGCCTTCCGACAAATCTCTGGCTGAAAAGGCACAAGCCAACCTTGACGAGGCCATAAAGAAAATGCTGCCTGATGCGCTCAAGGCAAGTTCCGGTTTTGTCACGGAAGTTGAGAACGCCATACGGAACGCGGACAGCTTTGACGAGCTGCAGGATTCGCTGGTGGAACTGCTGGCACCGTCCATGACGCCGGGCGAACTGGAGACGTTTCTTGCCCGCGCCATGACGGCGGCAGCCGGGCACGGCGCTGCGTCCGTGAACACGGAGACGGATGAAGATGCCTGAAAAGAACAATTTGCCTACGCCGGACATCATCGCCGAAGGCGTAACGCCGGACGCGGCTCTGGACTTCTGGAGGTGGCGGGCCAAGCTCACGGACGATGAAGCGAAGACGCTGGGGGACGGAGCGAAGCACCGGGCCTTTTACGTCACCGGACTTGCAAGCCGCGACCTTGTGCAGCTTGTAAGCGACGGCATAGAGGAAGCCCTGAAAAACGGTGAGACGCTGGCCGAGTTCAAGAAGCGCATTGCTGCGGCTATACAGGCGCAGGGCTGGCACGGCTACCGAGTGGAAAACATTTTCCGCACCAACCTGCAAACAGCCTACAGCGCCGGGCGATATGTAAAGATGCAGGCCGTGAAGGACTCCCGTCCTTACTGGCAGTACATCGCCATCATGGACAGCCGCGTTCGGCCTTCCCACGCTATTTTGCACTTGCTGGTCTATCCGGCGGATCATGAGTTCTGGAAAACGAACTATCCGCCCAACGGCTACCGTTGCCGCTGCGGGGTACGCACGCTTTCCGAACGACAGGTGAAGAAACAGAAGCTGTCCGTGGAAAAGAACATGCCGAAGGCCGGAGTATGGACCGACCCTAAAACGGGCATGGAATACTTCGTTCATTTTCCCGGAGCTGACAAGGGGTTCAAAAACAATCCGGGAAAGGACTGGGCGGAATCCGGGTTGGATTTGAAAAAATATCCCGATCTGAACAAAGACAGCTATGAAAAGCAACGCGGCCCGGCAACGAAACGCCCCGCGCTGGTCAAAACGTATGCGGAACTTGCGGAAGGCATCAAACAGCGCTGTTCCGAGTTTGCAAGCAATGCCGGAATCAGCAGAGTCATAACGGAAAGCGGCAAAAGCTATTTCATGGCGACAAACAGTCGCGGAACGCTGTGGCTCAACTCAAAGACGTTTGCTTCCTGTAATGACTTCAATGCGCTGAGAGAACTGAAAAGCGCATGGAATAAGCTGGCACAGGGAAAAGAACTCACATTTCACGAAGAGTATTCCCTTGAATCCCTATGGCATGAACTGACACATAACAGACAAAGACCGGGCGATCTTGGAGGAAAAGACTCTCCAGAGCGGCGCATAATGGAGATATTTACCCAGTGGACGGCACGCCGAACCTATCCGCGTTTGCTGGAAGCTCTGGGGGGCAAGGCCGTTCATCAGGCGGAAATTCTAAAGAAGGGATACGGCTATGGGTACTGGATAAAGAACTTCGACCGTCTTCTGGAAGTTCTGAAAATAAAGGATGAAGACCTGTTGCCGGAAATGCTGCGTCTGATGGATACGGTATCCAGAGCGAATTACGACGGAGAAATAAAAGAACTCCTCACCGATATGTCCGGCAGGGAGTTCATGAATATTGCCATGGCAGTAGATAGCCTCGACGCTCATGACTTTGAAAAGAAATTAATCGTCGCGGCACTCGTATAGCAGCATGCTCATGTTCAGCCGCGCCTGCTCATCTTCAATCTGCTCAAGGTAATAATTCGACTTTTGAATATCACCCCGGTCATACCAGAGCCCGGCCAGCAGCGCACAGTTTTCGTCAGGATACTTTTCTGCGGACTCGCGACAACTTGCCAGCCACTCCGACCTTTTGGATGCAGTAGGGAATCGCGCGGCAATTTCCTTCTTTGTGGCAATATCAAAGTAGTTTTCCATGTTTTTCAGATAGCCCGCCCTTCGGGGAGTGTCAACCTTGGACATGGCCCCCTAGGCCAACTCTCTAGAAAATAGTTCGCATGGAACGCGCCCTTTCCGGGCGTCGCCCCTGTTTTCCTGTCATAGTGACGGAAACAGGGGCTTTTTTTCATGGTCAATAAATGGATTGAGATAGCCCGCACCGGCACGTTTCAGGACAGCCTGGGCCGCCCTCGTACCTTCACGGAACGGGATCTGGATGCCATAGCCCGCGCGTATGACCCCAAAAAGCGGGACGCACCGCTGACATTCGGGCATCCGCAGACGGATACGGCCCCTGCCTTCGGCTGGGTGGACGGGCTGAAAAGCGAAAACGGAAGGCTGTATGCCTCTTTCTCCCATGTGCCGGAGGAAGTGCGGGCGCTGGTGGAAAAAGGGCACTACCGCCATGTGAGCATGAGCCTCATGCCGGACATGGTGAGTCTGCGTCATGTGGCGCTTCTGGGCGCGGCGCAGCCCGCCATAGACGGCCTGAAGGCGGTGGAATTCAAAGACGGCGGAAACGTCATAACGGTGGATTTTATCGCTTCCGGCGATGAAGGAGCAGCTATGGGCATTGAGGAGTTGCAGCGGCAGATAGGCCAGTTGCAGGCACAGATTGAGACGCTGAAAAGCGAAAACGAAACTCTGAAAAAGAAGCTGGACGAGGAAAAGGCGGCGAAAGACAGCGCCGAATCGGCCAGGACCGACGCTGAAAAGCAGGCGGAACAGGTTGGCGCCGACTTTGCGGCGTATCGAGGCAAGGTGGAAGCGGAACGCCGGGAGGCGCGTGTTTCCGGGCTGGTGAAAGCAGGCAAGGTGAAACCCGCTGAAAAGGCCGGTGTGCTGGCCTTTGCAGCGAAACTTGCCGAGCAGCCGGGAACTGTGGACTTCTCCGCGCCGGGCGGCGCAACGGAAAGCGTTTCTCTGGAAGAGCGGTATTTCCGCGAGCTGGAAGAACGCCCCGTGGATGAACGCTTTTCCGACTTCACCGCGCCTCCGGCCCATGCGGGCGGGGAACCGGGGTGGAAGCCTGAAGACATGGCCGCGAAACTGTAGGAGCACGACATTATGAACGAAGGACATCTCGGAACATTCGGTTTCGGCGGCGAGCGCGCCGCCACGGACGACCATCCCGTCATACTTCATTATCTGCCGCTGGCCGAATCCGTCACGGCGAAGCTGGACGTAGGCGTGCTGTTGAAAGCAACCGACGTGATGGGCGCGACTGCTACGGTGGGCGGAGAAAATACCGGCGTCACCGCTGCGAGCGTCACGGCGGAAACCTTCGCCGCCAAGGTGGAAAACGCGCCTGGCAGCTATGTGTTTTCGCATGACGGCACGGACTGGAAACTCTCCGGCGGCACGGTGACGATAGCGGACTACGGCGTTTCCCTGACGGGTTCTCCCGCAAGCGGCGATACGGTCACGGTGACGCTCAACGTTGAAGACGTGGTCTATGAGCCTCTTTCTTCCACGGATGCGGAAGAACCCTGCGCCGTTGTGGACCTGCCCTGCGACCCCACGGGGGACAAGGGTGAAAAAAGCGTGGCCGCCGTGGTTCACGGCACGGTCAAGACGCGTGTTCTCAAAACGGGTGACAATAAAGCGCCCACGGGCGGACAGATCGCCGCGCTGGCGCGTCATGGCGTCTTCGCCGTCTAACAAACGTCTAACACCGAGGAAATATTATGCTTGCACAACTGAAGGGGCTTTTTTCTCCGGAGGCCATAGCCTCCTCGCTGAAGGTGCTCCCCGCCCTTGAGACCACCGTCATGGATACCCTGTTCAAGGACAGGCCCACGCATCCTCTGCCGCTTATCGGCGTGTCCGAACTTGTGTCCGTGGTGCAGACGGTGCCCGTGGTCCGCCGTGACGGCACTCCCGTTGCCCTGAAGGGCGAGACGGCCAACATGGAGTTCATCGCGCCTCTGCCGGTAAAGGTGAAAATCCCGGTCACGGCATCCGAACTGAACGACCTCAAGGTCATTTTCGGCAATCAGGCCGCCGTGTCCGCATGGCGCACGCGCAAGATCGACCAGATACGCCGCACGGTGCGCGATACCACGGAGGCCATGTGCGCGGTGGTGGCGTCCACGGGCAAGCTCTCCTGGCCCGTGGAGCTGGAAGGCGGACGCAGGGAAACCTATGAAGTGGACTACGGCCCGCTGCTTTCCTGCAGCCCTGCCGCGAAGCTGACGGCGGCTTCCAAACTGGCCGACGTGTACCGCCTGCTCAGAGACATGGAGATGGAAGTCAGGAAAGCCGGGCTTGGCGGCAACGTGGAGTTCTGGGCCGGTTCCGACGTGGTGGCGGTGCTCCTCGGCATTGTGGAAGGCTACACGTCCACGACGGAAAGCAAGCCGTACCGGGTGTCTCTGGAACAGTCTCGTGTCATGGTTGGCGGCTACACCATCCATTTCATGGATGAAACCTATCCCAACCCGGACGATGAAAAAGAATGGCTGCCCAAGCTGGACCCCAAGACGCTGCTTGCCGTGGCCATGAATCAGCCCGGCAAGGTATGGTACTGCGCCGTCGACAGCATCAGCGCGAACAACGCGGCCACGCCGCTGCATATCGTCCCCGTTCCCCGTCAGGACGACAGCGGCATCATGCTTATCGGGCAGGCGAAGCCTCTTCCGGCCCGTCCTTCCCGCGCATCCTGCAAGGCTGTCGTGGTGGATTAGCGGAAAACGCCTGTGCGCCCCGGAGAGACGTTTTTATCTCCGGGGCGGGATGGGCAAGGGGAAAAGGCATTGGACTAGTATAAAACCAGTCTAAAACGCGAAGAAAAGGCATACACATGAAGCTGTGTACCTACGACCACATCGTCGACCTTCTCCACGCGGAGTATGTGGCAGCGTGCGAGGAGCAAAATCCCGGACTTGTGGAAAGAACCATTGAAGCCGTGTCCGGAGAAATCGGAGACGCACTTTCCTACCGGTATCCGCAGCCGTGGCCCTATGTGCCGGAGCTTGTCCGCTACATCGCCGCCGTGTTCAGCGCCTACCGCACAGTGGAAGCCATCACGACGCTTGTGGATACGGAAGCAAACTCGGACAATGAATGGATTCCCCTGCAGAAGCAGTGGAAATACTGCACGGGACTTCTGGAAGATATCGCTTCCGGCAAGCTGAAACTTCCGCTTGAGGAATCGAACCCCGATCGGGAGGAACCGAGCTTTGCCGTGGTGAGCCGCCCGCCGCTGTTTGATTTGCGGGGACTGTGATGGCGGCGAAGAACGGCGTTTCCCTGAATTGGGGAGGGTTCGACAAAGCGCTGGGCAAGGCGGCCCTCAAGTTGGGAAACACGAAGAGCCTCATGGAATCCGTGGGCGAAGCCCTGGTGTCCGGCACCTTGCAGCGCTTCAAGGACGAGGAAGACCCGCAGGGACAGAAATGGCCAAAGTCGGGACGGGCCGCTGCTGAAGGGGGCCAGACGCTGACCGACACCGGGCGTCTCCAGAAGTCCATCGACTACGCCGCCACGTCCGACAAGGTCATGGTCGGCAGCAACCTGGTTTATGCCCGTATTCATCAGAAAGGCGGAACCATCACACCGAAGAAAGCGAAGCGCCTTGTCTTCAAGGGAAGCGATGGTCGGACGGTATCCGCCGACAAGGTGACGATTCCGCCGCGTCCCTTCCTTGGGGTGTCGAAGGAAGACATGGAGGAAGTGAAGGAAACCATGGCCGACTTTCTGGCCGGCGCTTTCAAAAAGTAGGACCCACATGCAGGCATTCGCAACGGAAGTCATCACAAGGGCGGCGCTGTCCGCTGGCCTGCCGGAAGGCCGCGTGATGGACATCGTGAAAAAGGACAACCTGACCATCAAGCGCCCGCGCATCGAATTGCAGTTCATGCCGGAGAGATACACCCGCACGGGGCGCAAGCTGGCCGTGACCCGCACAAAAACGGACCTGATACGCAAGCGCGAGCTCTATGAAGTGGAGCTGACGGTCAACGTCAATGTGCTTGCGGACGACCGGGCATGGCTGGAGGCGTTCAGCGTGGCTTTTGTGGCTGCGCTTCCTCGCGGCGGAAACGACAGCCGGGGCAACTGGGTGAAGGTCCGCGTTCAGGAAGCGACCTTCGGGCGTGAGCCGGACAGGCGCGTGGGAGAAAAGGTCATAGAAGTGTTCACCAGAGTGAACCGGCTTTTCGTATTGACCTTTACCGGCAGAATCACCGGCGAGGAATACGACAAGCTGATACGCACCATCATCATCAACCCGAAACTCGGATAGGAGCCGCGTATGGCTACGAAAAAGAAGACGGAAGAAGTTCAGGAAAAGACCGCTGTCGTGACCACTCCCGCCGAACAGGAAGGACCTCAGGAAAGCGGGACCATGGAACCGGAAAAGGAGGCCGCGCATGACGAACCGGCGCAAGCGTCTGTGGAAACGCCGAAAGCGTCCGCTGCTCCGGAAACGAATGTGGCGAGTCAGACCCCGGTACTGGAAAGCCTTTCCGTGCTGGCCGACCGTCACCGCGTGCCCGGCTGGCAGCAGGCGGCGCTTGCCCGGTTCATGGGCTGGGCCGACGGCAAGATGCTGACGGACGATGAATACCGCGAAGCCCTGAAGAAGCTGGCGTCGCGTCATATCGGCGGCGGAAGGAGGAAGTAATGGGCGACGTACTCGAATACCTTGTCGACGGAACCTCCGGGATTTCGCCCGGCGGCGTGGAAGGCAGCGCCATTGTGGCGGGCGTGTGCAGCAAGGGACAGGTGGGCAAAGGGTATCTGCTCGGACCGAGTTCCGACCTTGAAGGACTGCTCGGCGTGGGGCCTCTGGTGGAACGTGCGCGGGATATGCTGGCCACGGGCGGTCAGTCTCCCACGATCATCGCCGTGCCCTGCACCGGCGAGGCCAAGGGCTACTTTACCGATATCGTGACCACCGGAGGAAACGGCAGTTACCCGGAAGTCACAGTTTCCGGTGTTCCCCAGGACAATCTTGACATCGTGGTTCAGGTGGAATCCGCCGGACAGGTGGGCACGGCCACGGTCAAAGTCTCTACGGACGGCGGGAAGCTGTTTGAATCGGCGGTCACGGCGACGCAGCAGTTTGTCATTGAAGACAGCGGCGCGACGCTGCTTTTCCCGGAAGACGCACAACTGGAAGAAGGCTGGCAGTGGGCTTTTTCCGCCCGCCTGCCCATCGGTCCCGTCTCCCGTGTCGGAGATGAGGCGAGTCCCCTCCCGACGGTGGCCGGAACGGTGCTTGCCGGCGCGGATATTTCCATCCAGATCGTCAAAGGCGGCGCGCGGAATGAAGGCACCTATCAGCTTTCCACCGACGGCGGCGAGAATTACGGCAAGACCCGCACCATTCCCGTGGACGGCGCGGTTCCCATTGCCGAGCTGGGCGTGACCGTCACCTTCCCCGAAGGAGAATATGTGGGGGGCACGACCTATGCCTGCACGCTTCTGGAACCGGAGGCCAGCATCGTTGACGTCATGGCCGCGCTGGAAGCGCCCCTTGCCCTGTATGACGTTGAATTCGTCCTTGTGGCCGGGCCGACGGACAGCGTGGACTGGGCGGCCATGCAGGCGAAGGCGGAAGAACTCTGGAACCTGCACCGTCCGACGTACTTCAAGGCGGAAACACGTCTTCCGTATGACGGGGAAGATCTGAACGACTTCACGGCGTACCTCATGGAGGAGAAACAGGACATCGCCGCCCGCTTCGTGCAGGTATGCCCGCAGTACGGCAAAATCACCGGCTCGGACGGCGTGACGGGACGACGCAATGCGGCGGGCCTTCAAGCTGGACGCGTGATGTCCATTCCCGTGCAGCGGGCCACGGGCCGCGTTCGTGACGGCAATGTGAGTCAGCTTTCCCTGCCGGACGGTTGGGAAGCCGTGCAGTCCACGCTGGAGGGCGAAGGCTTCATCACGGCCAAAAAGTATGCGGGGCTTGACGGCGTGTACTGGGGCGACTCCCGCACGCTTGCCGATGACACCAGCGATTACCGTTACGAGGAGGTCATCCGCACGGTGTTCAAGACCGTGAGAAAGTCCCGTGTGGCGGCGCTGAAGAGCATGTACGATGAAGCCGGAGACCCCACGCAGGGCAGAAGCAAGGCCACAGGACTTGCCTTCCTCAAGGCAAATATCGAGGCCGCTCTGGATACCATGAAGGGGGCCAACCCGCAGGAGCTGGCGGATTACGTCGTCAATATTCCCGACGGTCAGGATATCGTGAACAACGGCGTGGTTGTGGAAGTCACGCTCATCGGTATTCCGATTATCCGGGAAATCAAGCTCTACTTCTCGTACACCTACGCGGGCAGCAGGCTCGACCCGCGCGGACTTTCGCAGGCCGCATAGGAGTGACGTATGGCCATCAACGGTAAAAACTACGACTGGGAAGACATCCACGTTGTCACGCTGGATGGGGAACAGATCGGCATTACGGAAATCAAGTACACGGACGGCCAGAGCGTAACGGCCAGGTACGGACGCGGGGCTGTTCCGCGCGGTTATGGGCGCGGCAACTATGAAGCCAGCGGCAGCATGGTGCTTGACCGCGACGAGTGGGAAAAGTTCAAGCTGGCGCTCAAGGGAACCAGCGGCACCGGAGGTATCTACGACCATACGCCTTTCCCCATTGTGGTGAGCTATGCCAACGACGACATGGGTACCGTCATTGATACTCTGCCGGACTGCAAAATAAGCAAGTTCGACGGGGGCGGCGGCAGTCAGGGCGACGACAACGTCAGCCCCATCACCTGCGAGTTCACGATTCTCTCGCCCATCCTCTGGAACGGCGTTCCCGCCAAACGCGGATAAACGCCCTTCAAAAATCCTTGCATGGAACGCGCTCTTTCCGGGCGCGTTTTTTTATTTCATGCCAAGCTGGAAGAAAACACGGGCGGTTCCGCCCATAAACCGAAGGAGCTTTTTATGTCTCAGCTTGAAGGCCGCAAGTATGTTTCCTTTTCCCACACTTTTTCCGACCCCTGGTCCGGGGACAGCGCGGAAGACGCACAGGATGTGACCCTTTCGTTCCGTTTTGCCAAACCCAATAAGACACAGATTCAGCGTCTTCAGGACAAGGCCGCCAGAAACGCCGCCCAGGCGTCCCGCAACCTTGTTCTGGACTGCGTCCATCCCGATGACAAACAGGCTCTTTCCGAGGCCATGGAAGACTATCCCGGTATCGCTACGAGCTTTGCCACGGCTATCATCAAGGGCGTCGGCATATCCGCAGAACTGGGAAACTAGCCTCTCCCCCGGATGCCTTTGGGCAGGGGGACGCGCTTGTTCTTTACTGGCTTCACTGTGTGCCTTCGGAAGACCTCGACGAATGGAGGGCGCAGGTAGGACAGGCCGCGTGGATGGAGGAACGCTACTTCACCACGTTGGCCCGCATGATTCACGGAGATAAACGGAAGTAGTCCCATGGAAGTGTTCAGCGTTTTTGCCACGTTGTCCCTTGTGGACATGATTTCAGGCCCCCTCGACCGGGTAAAAAACGCCATGAAAAGTGTGGAAGGCGGCGTGTCGTCGCTGGGCCGACGCATGGGAAATCTGGCTTTGGGCATGGCTCCGGTGGCGCTGGCCGCCGGAGTCATGCTGGGGGCCTTCGGCATGGCCACATCCAAGGCCATAGCTTTTGAATCCGCCATGGCAGACGTGGCCAAGGTGGTCAACTTCGAGTCTCAGGCCGAATTTCAGGGCATGAGCGACACCATTCGGGACATGGCCGGACGCATTCCCATGGCGGCGGACGGTATCGCGGCCATTGTGGCCGCCGCCGGACAGTCCGGGGTGGCGAAGGAAGACCTGACCGAATTTGCGGAGCAGGCCGCGAAAATGGGCGTGGCCTTTGACCTCACGGGCGACCAGGCTGGCAAGATGATGTCCGACTGGCGCGCGGGTATGAACCTGAGCCTGCCGAAGGTCTACTCCCTGGCCGACGCCGTGAACCATCTCTCCAACAACATGAACGCCACGGCTCCGGCGCTGGGCGAAGTCATCCAGCGCGTGGGCGCGGTGGCCATGGTCTGCGGCCTGGGGGAAACTCAGGTGGCAGCGCTCGGCGCGGCGTTCCTTTCTGCAGGCGCGTCACCGGAAATCGCGGCCACGGCGCTTAAAAGTTTTACTTCCACGCTGGTCAAGGGCACGGCCATGTCCAAAGACCAGGCCGCCGCCTTCGCTTCCATCGGTCTGTCCGCCACACAGATGGCCAAGGACATGCAGCGTGACGCCCAAGGCACGATTTTCAAGGTGTTGCAGGCCATAGCGGACAAGCCCAAAGAGCTGCAAATGTCCCTGCTTACGGAAATGTTCGGGCAGGAATCTCTGGGAGCCATAGCGCCGCTTCTGCAGAACATGGGCAACCTTTCGCAGGCGTTCGAGCTTGTGGGAGACAAGGCCAACTATGCCGGTTCTATGCAGGCGGAGTTCGATACCCGAAGCAAGACCGTTGCCAACGCTCTGCAACTTCTTTCCAATAAGCTGACGAATCTTGCCATATCCGTGGGGAACGCCTTTTTGCCGTCTATCGGTTGGGCAGCGGAAAAGCTGGGAATATTCGTGGATGTGCTGCGTGCCGCCGCCGATACTAAAGCCGGGCAATGGCTGCTTCAACTGGCCGGAGCGGTGGGCACGGCGCTGGTGGCACTGACGGCACTTTCCGCCGCCATGTGGGCCTTCTCCGCCATGCCCGCCATGTTCGGCAAGGCGCTGCTTCCCCTGAAGACGGCGCTTCTGGGCCTCGGCGCGCCGGTCTATGCCGTCATTGCTGTGCTGGGACTGCTCTATGCCGCGTACCGGGCCAACTTCGGCGGCATGGCGGATTATCTCTCCGACATCTGGAAAAAAATTACGCTTACGGTCAAAGGCGTTCTGGCCGTTTTCCAGTCGCTGAACGGGGGCATGGGTGAAATACGGGGAGAGCTTGCCACCCAGATAAAGGCGGCAGGACTGACGGGACTTGTCACCACCATTTCCCGCATAGTGGCCCGTATTCAGGCCATATTCAACGGTTTTCTGAAAGCCGTCTCTTCCATGGGGGAGACGGTCAGCAGTATGTTTGACCCCGTGCGCATGGTCGTGTCCGACCTCATGCAGGGCATAGGCGACCTGTTCGGTATGTTTACCGGAAACGAAGTCACCGGCTCCGTTTCGGCATGGGAATCCTTCGGGGAAGTGCTCGGCTATGTTCTTGCCGTGTTCCTTGCCCTGAAGGTCGGACTGCTCGCCGTACAGGGTGTCATGGTTGCGGTATCTGCCGTCACCAAGGCGTGGACGGCGGCGCAATGGCTGCTCAACGCCGCCCTGAACGCCAATCCCATAGGGCTGCTCATTATCGGCATTACGGCGCTTATCGCCGTCGGCCTCTGGCTTGTCCAGAACTGGAGCACTATCAGCGCATGGTGGAACAACCTGTGGGAAAGCATCTCCTCCTGGGCGGCGGAGAAGTGGAACGCCATTGTGGGGACCATCACCGGCGCATGGGATACCATTGTTGCCGGTATATCAGACTTCGGCTCTTCCCTGCTGGCAGGTATTACAGACGCCTGGAATTCAGTACTGGAATACTTCGGCGGGCTGAACTTGTTTGAATCCGGGGCAAAGCTCCTGGATACCTTTATTGAGGGCATCAAGTCCAAGGTCTCGGCGCTGGTGGATTCCGTTTCCGGGGCGCTGTCCTCCGTGCGGGAGTATCTGCCTTTTTCCGACGCGCATACCGGTCCGCTTTCGCAGCTTACGCTTTCCGGCTCCCGCATGATGACCACGCTTGCCGACGGTGTGAACTTGGGCAAAGGCGGCCTTGTGGCCTCGGTATCCGGCGCCCTGTCTGCAGCAGGAACAACAATACAGTGCTGGTCGGAAAGTCTGACCGGCGGGGCTTCCGGTATGGAGACGCCTTCCGTGTCCGTGCCCGGCACTGCCGTCCCGGACGCGCCTTCGTTTCCGGTTTCCTCAACACAGGAAAGGCAGAACAGCACGGAGCAGCCGGGAGAAAGCGGCAATACGACCATCAACATCACCATCAACGGGCTTTCCCTGCCCGATGTCAAAAATGGGGAAGACTTCCTTTCTTCCCTGCAAAGTCTGGTGGCGGAATACGGAGCATAAATGGAATTTTTGACGTTTGAGCATGGAGAAGTCCGGCTGGACAATGAGCTTGTGCCCGGTATCCTCCAGAATTTGCGGGTGTCCGGCAAGGTTCGCTTTGACGAGCAGGAGGTGGACGGTGGCAGCGGTAAAAAGAAAACGCCGCAGGGCTGGGAAGACTGCGATATCAGTTTTTCCCTCATTCTTACCAATGACGAAGATTTTTCCTGCTATGATAAATTGCAGGAAGTAACCCGGCTTTTCAACATGCCGGACGATAAGGCCAACCCCAAAGTGCTGACGGTGACAAACCGGCATCTCCTGGCGCGAGGAATCCGGCAGGTGGTATTTTCCCGTTTCATGTCTTCGGAATCGGACCGCACCGATGAAATCATGGTCATGCTGGGCTTTGTGGAACACAACCCGCCCATCGTGCGTACCGAGCAGGCACAGGCGAAAAGTCCCACGCCGCAGGAACTGGCCGAGCAGGCAGCGGAAAAAGCGGCAAAGGAACAACCTGAGCCGGAAGACGTGCTCTATGTGGATACCGTAGGGGAAACCGTATGATTGAAGGTGTCAATGTGCGCTGCAATGTCGGCCCCTTTGAAGTATTGCGGACGCCTCGCCTTGTTCTTTCCTTTCATCGTCGGGCGGTAGTATCCCGCGCGGAAATGAGTCTTCCAGATCCGGACGGAAGTATTCGCGCAGGACTTTCGGCTGGACAGTCCGTGCGCGTGCGTTTCGGGCATCGTGGAGAAGGTGGAACCTGGCAGGAATGGAGCGGCACGGTGAAGGACATCGTGCAGGCCGGACCGGATACCGTGCGTGTCACGGCGCTGGGTCTGGAAAAGGCTCTTCTGGACACGACGGTGACGCTTGCCATGCACGGCGAAACGTCTCTTTCCGTGGCTTCCCGTCTTCTCGCATCAACGGGGCTGGCTGTGGCCGGTATTGCCATTCCCTCCGTCACGGTGCCGCATATCGTGTTTTCCGGCTGTACTGTGGCAAGGGCAATCAAACAGCTTTCCGCCACGCTGGAGCGTTCCTATGGGCATGACCTGTCAAAGCACGCCGTCTGGCTTGGAGCTTCCGGTCTGTATTGGTCCGACGCATCGGAACCGGGGGATATCTTCGTCATCCAGAGCGCGGACAATCTGATTTCCCACAGTCCCGACCCGGAAGGGATGAGCCGGATACGGGCGACACTTCTTCCGGGACTCACGGCAAGCCGGATGGTACGCATACGCGATGCCAGGCGACAGTTTTCCGCGCTGGTCATGGCTCAAAGCGTTGTGCATGAGCTGGGCACCGGCGGCAATACGACTACCATTGAATACGGTAAAGACGAAGGGTGGATGTAATGGACTCCAGCCTGCTTGACCTGATACGCAAGGCCGTAGAACTGGCCATGCCAGACCTGCGTCATTATTACCGCGTGACAAGAAAGGCCCGCGTGGTCAACGCCTACGCGAGCAACGGAAAATATTTTGCGGATGTTCAGCCGCTCAGGAATGATGAGACGGACGACCCCAAAGAACCGCTTATCCCGCGGGTGGAAATCCCCGTCATTTGGGGAGGCCCGAAGCGCGGCATTATTTGTCCGCCAGCCGTGGGGACATTGTGCGATTTGAGCTATTACGACGGCGACCCCAACTACCCGCGCATCAGCAATTTCCGATGGCAAGGAAATGTGGCCCCGGAATGCGGACTGGGGGAACTTATCATCCAGCAGACGCCCGGCGTAAGCCTCAAGATTGAAAAAGACGGTTCCTTCCTGACTGTTTCTCCCAAAAACTGGACCGTGGAAGTGGGCGGTAATGCCGTCATCAAGGCGGCGGGCAACGCCACCGTGGAAGCAGCCGGCACGCTGACACTGCAAGCACCGAACATCATCAAAAACGGGAACGAGACGTGCTCAGGCACCGACGGCGGTACGGGAACCACCACGGAGAACGCCCACCGTACCACCAACGGCAGTATAACGGTCAACGGGCCACTCAAGGTGAATGGCGACCTGTCGGTGTCCGGCAATGCCTACGCCGGGACCCGCAGCGGCGGGAGCTGTCCACACTAGCCGTTCTCAACTTCCGTGACAAAATCGGAGCCGTTTTTTTGTTCGCATGGAGCGCGTCCTTTCCGGGCGCGCTCTTTTTGTATGCGCTATGTTTTTCTCCATGAGCACAACGACTGACCTCTGGGGACAGGATATAGCCCTGAACGAAGCCGGGCAGGCCCGTGTGGCCGCAAACGGGGAACTCGTGCTGACCGACGGCGTGGACACGGGTGTACAGGATATCCGTATCCGCCTGTCCACCTATCTCGGCACGCTGTTTTACGACAAGACCTTCGGGTCTCTTCTGCCGGACTGGTTTTATGAAGATTCCACGGAGTCTTCTCGCGCGGCGTTGTGCTCGGAACTTGTCATGAGGACGGAGGAAGACCCGCGCGTCATGCCGGGAAGCGTATCCGCCTCCATTCTCAAATGGGATGACAGAGAAATTGTGGTACGGGTGAGCTGGCGTTTCATCAGCGAAGATTCCCCGATGAATCTTGTGCTGCAGGCCGACAAGTCCACCCGTGAGCTGGTAGTCAAGGACGCTTCTGCCCGCGACGGCACGCTGGACCCTGTTCTGGAGGAATAAATGGCCGACGGCACTATACCCAATCTCGCCAAAAGTATCGACGACATTCGGGCAGAACTTTTCGACCGCATCGAACAGGTGCAGGATGAGTATCAGGAGAAAGGCTGGCTCCCGGCACGGCTCAATCTCAACAAGGGTATCGTTCGCGGACTCCTTGAACTTGTCTGCTGGATGACCTGGCAGCTTTATCAGCTTCTCAATACCATTTTCAAGCAGGCCGTTCCGCTGGAAGCCTCCGGGGACTGGCTCGACGTTCATGCCGTGCAGGTAGGCATTTCCCGCAAGACGGAACTTAAGGCGGCGGGCAACGTCACATTCTCACGCCCTGAAGACACGGAAAATGACAGAAACGTCCCCATTCCTGCGGGTACCATCATCCGTACGCTGCCGGACGGTAAGGGCGAAGTGTACCGCTATGTCACCACGGCTGAAGTAGTGCTGCCCGAAGGCTCGGATTCAGTGACCGCCCCTGTGGAAAGTGAAAGCTACGGCGCGGCGGCCAATGCCGGAACCGGGCAGATATGCGAAATCGTGACGCCTGTGGACGGCATAGGCGGCGTGACCAACAAGGCCGAATGGCTGACGCTGGAAGGCGCGGATACGGAAAATGACACGAGTCTTCGTAAACGCTACCGCCTCGCGTGGATGGCGCAGGCAGGCAATACCCGCGCAGCCTACGAAGCGGCGGCGCTGTCCGTTGCGGGTGTGGCCGATGTGAAGGTGGACGACCAGCATCCGCGCGGGGAAGGAACTCTCGACATCATCGTGCAGGGAACGGCGGGCATCCCTACCGAAAACCTGCTCAAAGACGTGCGCGCTGCGGTGGCGGATACCATCATCATCAATGACGACGTCCTGGTCAAAGCCCCCACCGCTCATCCTGTCAGCATCGACTGCACGCTGGAACTTTTGTCCGGAGACGAGGATACCCTCAAGACTCAGGCCCGCGCATGGATGACAAGCCTGTTCGCGGGCGGCGCGGGAGACGGCTCGGCGGCCTTCGGCGTCGGCGTGGATGTCATACGAGACAGACTTGCTCAGGGCGTCATCAGCCTGCCGGGCGTTAAGCGTATCATCTGGACCTCACCGTCGGAGGATATCACCATTGAACCGGACGAGCTGGCCACACTGGCAAGCCTTGAAGTCAAAACGGCCTGGGCGGAGGACGAGTGATGGGCAGCGCGTTCTGGTCCTACGCCCACGACAAGCTGCGCTGGCTGTGGATATTCCGCCCCGGACCACTGTCCGCGCTGGTCAAGGGCATCGCTCTGTATTTCGACGACATACGCAAGGACATTATCTGGGTAAGAAACCAATACATCGTCGCCGTGACGAGTAAAGGGCTTCTGCCCGGATACGCCCAGTCCCGTGCCATCCCCCGCACACGGTACGACAGCGACGCCCAGCACCGTATGAGAGTTGAACGTGCCTATGCCTGGCATCACCTCGGCGGCAAGGTGGAAGGTCTGCCGAAAATTCTTGAGGAATACGGCTATCCCGAATCCGTCGTCCACAACTGCCGGGAGGAAGACCCCGAACGATGGGCGCACTTTGAACTGCGCCTGCTCACACCGTCCCATGAATGGGGACAGAAGGAAATTGACGCGGTAACGGCGCTTGCCAACGAATACAAGCCGGGCCGTTCGGTATTGAACAAGATATCTTTTGCTCTGCGGCAATGTGCGCCGCTTGTCGTGGCCGCCGTTCCCATGCCGAGCCTTATCATGGAACATCAAGTCATGCAGGGAGACAGCGCCTTCCCGCCGCTTCCTCTGAATGCCGTGGCGCGGCACGTCACCTTTATCATCTTCGACTGGGAGGTTTCATGAGCAGTGACACTCTATCGGCTATCTGGACGGCCAAGGGCTTGGACAAACTGGCCGCACAGCTTGCGGGCGGCGACGCCGTAACCATCAAAAGTATTGCCCTCGGAGACGGCGGCGGTTCCATGCCTTCCGTGCAGCCCTCGGTAACAGCACTGTACGGCGAAAAATGGCGCGGAAATGTCAACACCGTGGAAGTTGATCCCAACAGCTCGAACAGCGTCATTGTGGAGGCCGTCATACCTTATAACGTCGGCGGCTGGTACATCCGGGAATGGGGCCTTTTTGATATCGAAGGCGACCTCATAGCCTATGGGCCTCATGCCGAATTTTACAAGCCTGTGCTTGAGTCCGGCACGGGGGCGGAACTTCTGGAGCGTATTCGCCTGCCCGTTACCAGTCAGAGCCAGGTCAATATGTCCGTCAGCTCCGATGTCCTGGCCACGCGGGATTATGTGGACAGGAAGTGCGCGCGGAAACTGACGTCCTGGACCTTGGAAAATGACATTACCGCCGAAGGTTCTTTGTCCCTTCCCGAAGGCTGGAAATACGTCGTCGGGAAAGCGCAGCTGCTGCTTTTCTGGGAAGGCCAGCTGCTTGACGGCTCTACCTATGCCGAAAATGGAGACGAAGGCACGACTTCCCAATCCGTGACCCTGCATTTTTCTGCGGCGCGGGGCGACACTATGCAGCTTATGCTTTTTGATACCACGCTCTAACTTTGACAAGGAGTGCTTATGTCCGCGCCCATGCTTTACTTCTTCGACTGGAAAAACGGTGAACTCACATCTTCCCGTGCCGCACAGAAAAGACCGAACGGCAAGTACATTCTGGATGTGCAGGGGGCTACCTCTGTCGCACCTCCTGAAGCCCCGGAAGGATACGTCCCCTGCTGGAACGGTGAAGTCTGGGAGTTGAAGGAAGACCATAGGCAGAAGCGAGACAAGGGCGGCGTCATTATCGAAGGCTCCGGCACCCCTTACTGGCTGGATGAAGACGACTGGCGTTCTCCCGCTCGGTATCTCGACGACGTCGGTCCTCTGCCTGAAAACGCGCTGCTTGAAAAACCCGCAAAGCCGGAAGCGGAAGTGGTCAGAGAGGAACGACGTGCCCGCATGGTCGAGCTGGAAACGTGGTTTCGTAACCATGACTACATCGGTGTGAAAATCGCCACCGGCAGAGCAACCCCTGAAGACTATGCCGAAGAAATAGCCCTTATGAAGCAACACGCCGAAGAACTTGACTCCCTGCGCATTGAAGAAGCCTCCGCGCTTGCCGCTGAAGCCTCCATCCATGAAGGAGAATAATCATGCCGTTTCCTCCTTTTTTCCGTCGCTTGTTTGGAGACAACCCCGTCAAGCCCTATAAAATCAGGAAGGAACTGCTCCCGCTGGACGTGGACGCGGTCGAAACCTTCAGGAAAAGCCTTATCGGCTGCCTGATTCCCACGACCATGGCGACTCTTCCTTCGTGCCTCGGCATTCCCGACGGCTCGCTCTTTTTGTTTGAAGATTATCCCGAACTCCAGGAGAAATATGCCTCCGGAGGCTTCAACGGTATGCTGCTTGAATCTACGGCCACCTCCGAAGAAAAAGACGCCT
>JAXVQY010000198.1:0-6251 GCA_037303805.1 bacterium
AACCCACACTTCAGGCCATGCCGGAACTGCGGGATACACATAGAACACGTCCCGGTTGATCACCCGGTCATACGCCCAGTTTTCCACCACGGCCGATTCATGCCCGGCTCTGGCCCAGGCCAGAAGAACATCGACATTCACGGCGCTGATGCCCGGGCCGGGATGCTCGCCGTCGCGTCCCATGTTGCGCACGAGCTCTATGAGAAAGCGGGCGTCCCTGCTGGCCCCGTGGATCCTGCGCCGTGGCAGCCGCTGCCGCATACCCGGCTCCAGCATAACGGATTCCGTCACCGCGCACACGTCGGGCCTCTGCAATACCACGGCCTGAACGGCAGCATTCATGAAGTCCAGGAGCCCTATGGCTCCATCATCGCCGCCGGTCCATGGCCAGCGGGACTCCATGCCCGGTTCCAGATCCTGCAAGGCTCCCGATACGAGACGCAGCACATCCGCCGCCCGCATGATCAGACCTCCCCGTACCCGGCCGACGGCTCGACATAGCCGAGCACCTGAAAGGGAATACGCTGCGCCTCTTCCCAGCTCACGACCTGCTGGCCGTTCTGTTCGGTAGAAACGGCCACCTTTTCCCGCGCGAGCTTGAGCACGTTCAGAACGCCTTCGGGAACGACGACTTCCTTGTCCCGCACGATAAGAAATTCCCGACCGTTGACGGCCACGGGCACGGGAGCACGTTCATGAGGATCCCGGCCGCTGGGAATGACGAGACGCACCTTTCGCTGCGCATGGAGCTGACGCACCGCGTCCCGCTCCGTGCGCATGACCTCCTCGTCCACCTTTCTGGAAATGGCCTCGGCTTCGGCTCTGGCGCGGCCGGCCGCCTCTTCTGCTTCCTGCTTCTCCCTGCGAAGTCTGGCAAGCTCGGCGCTCTGGGCGGCCTGCTCTCTGCGAAGACGCTCAACCTCGTTCTGTTCGTTCCTGTTTTCCGCCATGTGCCGCTCCGTTAGTACTTGGTGGCCGCGCATTCCACGCGGGCCATATACATGTCGTAAAGAATCACGGCGGACTGATAGGCCTTCCAGCCTATGCTGCCGCGCTGGGCCAGCGGATCGCCGCCGCGGGGAACATTGGGATTCAGCACCATAGGCGTCACTGGAGACGCTCCGTTACGGCCGTTCTTGGCAAACGGAATTGTTCCGTAGGCGTTCTTGCCGAAAAAGAGCACGGGATACACGTCGGCGCAGGCTCCCTCGTTGCTCTCCACCACCGTTCCGGCCAGTGGTGCCGCACCGGCATCCTGCCAGGGGTCGAGAATTGTGGTCAGAATGTAGCGTACGCCCTCCACAGAGCCCACCTCTCCGTCCAGGGGCTTGTAGCTGCCGTACTTTTCCGTCGGTACGAATCCGGGCATTTCACGAATGTCCTGTTCCAGGTCTGTATGGGCCACGGCAATGAAGCTCGGAGGAATGGGCGACGTGTTGAAATTCGGGCTGGCCGCCACAACGGAGGTGATGCGCTGGGCATTCTGACGGCGCAGGCCGCGCATGACGCGGCGCTGAACGGCCAAGGTCAGGGGCTGATTCACGCCGTCTCTTCCCGTGGCTATCACCCCGGCGGCATCCCTGCCGGCAAAATGCACGTTGGTTCCGCCAAGAAGCACCCCGGCAATGATGCGCTCCAGCATGATGGCGCTCTGTTCGCCGAGAATGTCGGTGAATTCGGGAATCAGCGGATCTTCATGGGTATCCGCCAGCACGTCGGTCAGTTCAATCCAGTCGCCGAACTGCTTGATGACGGCTTCAACGTCGCGGTAGGTAGGCTTGCTGGCGGCAGGCGTCACCCCTTCGGTCAGCGGCTTGGGCTGATTCGGCAGATGCTCGTAACCGCGGAACTTCATGGAACGCCCCACATTCCTGGGCAGGGGCTTGGCCTGACCGAAACGGGAAAGACACAGCAAAGGCTGCGCCCGTTCCAGCAGCTTTTTGCTGATATAGCCCGCCGTGCGCAGGCTGATATCGCCGGAAGTAGTCATGGGCATGGTGTAACACCTCTCTCAGAGCGGACTCTACATATCGAAGCCGGCGTCGAAGTCGTCCTTTCCAACGTCGCCGGAAGGAGCGGCGGCCGCTCCTCTGCCCGGAACCGCATACGCGCCTTCAGGCCCGGACCTGCGCGGCGCGGTTCTGCCGCGTTCCTGCTTGAATCTGGTGATGAGAGCGCTCACCTCTTCGGGGTCGCGGCCGCTTTTCGCAATCTGCATGAGAGGTGCAGCCTCAGCGTAGGGCTTGGCGCCTATCCAGGCATAGATGTCGTTCATCATCCTGGACGCTTCGGCCCTGCGGCCGGGATCGGACATAAGCGCCGTAAAGTCCGGGTGATCCCGCCGGATGACCGCCTGAAAATGCCGGTTGTGCTCTTCTATGGCCTGACGCCGACGCTCCATGTCCAGTTGCTGCGCCCTTGCGCTGCGCTCTCTCTTGTCGAGTATGCTTTCCGCCCTGTCCTGAGCGGCCATCGCGCCATATTCGGCAAGGCGCCTGCGTATGCCTTCCCCTTCCGGGGAATCCTCAAGCGCAAGCTCGGCAGCCTGAGGATTGAGCTTCTTGAGCTCCTTCAGCTCCTCGGCAAGTTCCTCAGGAGCGTCTATCCTGCCGGAAGCCCGGCTCGTTTCAGGTTCGTTCAAGGAGACCGACACAGCGTCCGCAGGCAGAGGGACATCAGGCTCGGAAGAGTCTTCCGGCGCCGTCCCGGAGCCGGGCACCTCCACACTTTTCTCGACATCCGGGTTCTGTTCCGCAGAATGGTCCTCTCCCTCGTCGTTGTGCTCAGGGAATTCTGCCTGCAAAGGCTCTTCATCAAATCCGGTGTCGAACTCTTCCCGGTCCCTGTCGGGAAAGAGCGTCCCGTTCTGTCCGTCTTCTTCGTCGTACTGATTCATCAATGCTCTCCTGTCTGGTCCAGTTTGCGCATGACCTCTCGCAGTGCCGCCGTCGCGCCCTGCAAGCGGCGGATCTTCTCCGCCTCGGCGTTTTCAAGCTCGTCCCGGTATTCCTCAATCATGGCAGCAAGCAGCGCACGAACCGTCATTCTCGCCCCGTGCGGCATCCTGCCGAGTTCTTCCAGAAGACGCTGTTCCATCATCTTCCCACCTCCGTGCCTCCGGCCGAAGGCGCAGGCAGCGCCTGCATGCCTCCGTCTGCCTGTGCAGACAGCTGAGCCATGAGCAGAAGCATCTGCCGGTTTATCTCTTCCGGCGCCATGCCCTGCTGCTCAAGCTGGGCTGCAAGGGCCTGCACCTGTGCCTGGGCCTGCATGGATGCCCGGGCCTGACGGTACTGCTGCGCTTCCTCATCGGAACGGAGTATTCGCTCCACCGGCAGATCCGTCTGCTCGAGTGCCACTTCAAGAAGTTTCTCCTCCTTGATACGGTCGGCGAATCCGGGAATGCTCAGCCAGCTGATCAGCATGGGAATCTGCTGGGCTCGAACTTCCTTGGCTATAAGGCTCTGGGAACCGGACGCCACGACCTCGTAGTCTCCCTTGATGCTCTCATCCTCATTCCACTGCATGTTCCAGCGGAACATGGCGCGGATGAAAGGTGTCACCACGCAGTCGTCGAAATCCTTGATATGGTCCTTGAGAAGAATGTTGGCCGCGCCCATCAGCATGGAAAGTCCGCTGGCCGTCTTTCCTGCGCCGGAAACATTGCCGTCGCCAGCCTGAAAGCGCGGCGTGCTGATTTCATCCCCGGCATTGCTCCAGAAGTTGGAAAGGGTGAGATTGTGCTCGATGCAGCTGGGAATCGTGGCCACCTGAAAGGCGTCGCTGATATTGAGACCGGGCTTGTCGAAAAGAACGATCCTGTTGGCCTGAATGACCGTCGGGTCTTCTCCCGGAGCCAGCGCCGCCATGTTGACCCCTATCATGGGCCCGGAACTTGCGGCAGCGTTGTCCTGCATGGCGCGCACGGCGGCATTCATGCCGGCCTGCGGATGTCTCAGCAGCGAACCGAGACCCTCCGGCCAGAAAGAAGTGTCATCCTGCTGGAACGGATAGAAGTAGTAGGGAATGTCGATGCCTTCCAGAGGATTGACCATGGCCTTGATCACGTGGTCCCCCAGCACCCACACGTTGGAGGAAAAGACCTTGTCGTCATCCTCTTCGGGCAGATCGGCGCCGCTTCTGCGCAGCTCTGCGCCCGTCAGGAATCCCCAGCGCTCGTAAACACGAAAACGGTTCTTTAGCTCCGCGCCTACGGAAAGGTTGTCGGCATTGATTTCCCGCGTCTGCACTTCCCATTCCTCAAGCTGCGCATCGCCTTCGGCGAACTCCCGCATGTATCCTCGAATGGTCTCTGCATTGAACCCGGGAAATCTGGCCAGTTCCCGCAAATCCTTGTCCGTCATGAGATGAATCTGCCACACGAACCGCAGTTCCCCGGGAAGACGCGCCCCCGGGTCAGGAAAGACGTCCCACACGCTCACGGCTTCGTGATAGGGCCTGAGCGAGCTTGCCACCACCTCTTCCTGCCAGCTCACGTTTCCGTATATGTCCCGCATGGGGCGATAGCGTCTCGTGTCCACCTTTTCGATAAGCGGCCCTTTCAGAACGCCCATGCCGTACAGGCAGGCGTCCTTGACCACGGAACGGCAGTTCTGCTGCCATGAAGGCCTGCGCTGCCCGTTGGCGTTGCACTCCTTGAGCTGATCGTCGATGACCTGCTCCATGGCGGAAGCTCTCTCCCTGGCAATACGAACGCGCGCAGAACGCGTGTCGAGACGGGCATAGACTTCCTGCAACGACTGCGCCTGAAGATTCTGCACCGCCCATGCGTCCGGCATGATGTTCTGCGCCTGCAAATCCGCCAGCTTTCGACCCATAACTTCACGAACACCGGCCTCAATTTCTCCCTGCATTTCCTGCATGATCACGTCATCCGGAATTTCCGGATCGGGAGTCGGCTCAATGCCCCAGTTCTTGCTCTTTTGGGGAAACAGCAAGTCCATGAGTCTGGCGGTCAGCGTGTTCACCTTCTGCGTCGTGAGCCGGTAATACACCTGCGAACGCCTGTATCTCTTCAGGCGGTCCAGAACATCGGCGCTGTACTGTCCGCGGTACTGACTCAGGTCTTCCAGCCATCGCTCTTCCACCATCTTTCTGGACTTCATGGCTTCGGACAGCTCATCATGAAGCCGGGCGGCAAGCGTGCCCGTATCAACAAGCGGCCTGCGCTCCTCTTCTGCGGAAGACGACGGATACAGAACAGGAACCTGACTCATGACGCCTCGCCTCCGGTAGTTCTGCACTCATCTCCACGGAAAGGGCACTGAGCGGCATGCTTTCTGCGCGTCTCGGGATCCATCCCCCGGCGGATGTCGTTGATATCGTCGGGATTCATGAGGTCAACAACGGAAAGACGCAGTCTGGCAAAAAGCCACTGCTTCACCGTTTCTCCCCCGAGTCCGCCGAGCAAGAACACCACGCCCATCTGTGCTTCCACGGTAACGTCGGGCATGATGAACGGAAGGAGAAAGGCACAGCCCATGGCAAGGGATGCGGTAAGCACGGTATTCAGCAATACCGTGGCGCACTTCTGGACCGCCGTACGCTGTTTGTATCCCCGCTTGAGCTGATACACCGCAGAAGCAAAGGCAATGCCTCCGGCCAGAAGCAGCAGCGGCCAGGTGCCCTTGATGGCTCCCAGGTATTCCGCGGCATGGTCCGCGCCTTCTCTGCCGATGTCGTTCATTGCCCGCTCTCCCCGCTCATGTCGAAAATCCACTGTGCCAGTGCCGCCGCATCCCGTTCGTCGATCCACCAGCCGCGCACACCGTCAAGAATCACGATTTTCTGACTCTTCAGTACGGGCACGGACGGTCTCAAGTTCGGGCTTTCCTGTCTGAGCGCCGAGCACCCCGACAGGATCGCCGTCAGAAAGAGAACGGCGAAAATCGTCGTAAGCCGACCGGTCAAGCCGCTCCAGGAGTTTTGCTCCGAGCTGCATGGCTGCAAGCAGAACCGCCGCCCACGACTGCACATCTACTTCCCGGCCTTTGCCGCGCTGGCCGCAGCGTCATCGGCATTGGTGGCCTTGCCCTTGTTGAAGCCCACGGCATTGACCACGGCGTACAGCACGCGAATCACGACATGGGCGTCGTCGGCCGGACGACTCCAGAACGCAGCCACCGCCGCACAGATGCTCACAACAAGCGTTACCGCTCCGCCGAAGGAATCAGGCAGAAGCTCAATGAGATACCCGGCAAGATCCGCGCCCACGGGCGCTTCTTCCGCCG
>JAXVQY010000199.1:0-12892 GCA_037303805.1 bacterium
AGACGGAATTCCCAGCCGGGATTCATGACGACGGGAGCATTTTCAGGGCTGACCATGCCTTCGAGAAGAGCGGCAATGCCGAAGCCCTGTATAAGGGTGATCGCGACAGTGAGATATCGCGTGTACTGCGTGATCTTGCGTCTGCCGGCCTGCCCTTCTTCCTTGGCCATGCGCTTGATGTCGGGGCTCACCACCTGCAGAAGCTGCAGAATGATGGACGCCGAGATGTAAGGCATGATGCCGAGGGCGAACACAGAAACGTTTCTGAGACCGCCGCCGGAGAACATGTCGAGCAGAGCAAAGACCGAACCCTGCATACTGGCGAAAAAGTGAGACAGCGCGCCGGCATCAATGCCAGGCACCGGAACATGGACCCCCACCCTGTACATGCACAGGATGAAAAGGGTCCATGCCAGCTTTTTACGCAGCTCAGGCATTTGCGCCATTTTGTCCACGCCGTTCGCCACGTCTTATTCCTCGGAGGTAGCGGGTTCTTCAGCGTCGGCGAGAAGTTCCTTCACTTCGCCGCCGGCGGCAAGAATCTTGTCCTTGGCAGACTGGCTGAAGCGGAAGGCTTCAATGCTGACGGGGCGGGTCACTTCGCCTTCGCCCAGGATCTTCACGAGGGCGCTCTTGACGAGACCGCGGCTGTAGATGTCTTCCAGCGTGATTTCCTTCTGATCGGGGAAGGCCGCCAGCAGACGATCGAGGTTAATGACTTCGTAGGTCACCTTGAACAGATAGTTCTTGAAGCCACGCTTGGGCAGACGGCGCTGCAGGGGCATCTGACCGCCTTCGAAACCGGGGCGGACACCGCCGCCGGAACGGGCGTTCTGGCCCTTGTGGCCCTTGCCGGAAGTGCCGCCGAGACCGGAACCGGCACCGCGGCCGACACGCTTGCGGCCCTTGCGTTCTTCAGGGAAAGGATACAGATCGTTAAGTCTCATTATGCAATGACCTCAACCAGGTGGGACACGCTGGCGATCATGCCGCGGGTGGCGGCGTTATCCTTAAGGGTTTTTACCATCTCACGACGGCGCAGGCCCATGGCATCCAGAACCTTCTTCTGGGCCGGGGTCGTGCCGATGCGGCTTTTGATGAGCTTTACCTTGATTTCAGACATGGTACTCTACCTTCTGACCCTTACTTGCGGGGGGCTTCCAGTTTCTTGCCGCGCACTTCGGAAACTTCCTCGGCGCTGCGCAGGGAGCTGAGTCCGGCGACGGCGGCGCGAAGCACGTTGTGCGGGTTGTTGGTACCGATAGCCTTGGCGAGCACGTCGGTGACACCGGCGGCTTCCATGACGGCACGCACGGCGCCGCCGGCGATGATGCCGGTACCACGGGAGGCGGGCTTCAGAAGCACACGACCGGCACCGAAGCGGCCGAGCACTTCATAAGGCAGGGTGCCTTCCACCAGGGGAACCCGAACCATGGACTTGCGGGCACGTTCGGTAGCCTTGCGCAGAGCTTCAGGCACTTCCTGAGCCTTGCCGAGGCCGTAACCCACATTGCCCTTGCCGTCGCCAACGACGATGAGGGCGCTGAAGCTGAAACGACGGCCACCCTTCACGACCTTGGCAACACGGTTCAGACTAACGATCTTTTCAATGTAGCCGGAATCCTGCTGCGTTTGCTGCTGCTGTTCCATATTTATCCTGCTCTTGCTGTCCTGAACGGACCACTAGAATTCGAGGCCGCCTTCACGAGCGCCTTCGGCGACAGCCTTCACGCGACCGTGATACAGATAGCCGTTACGATCAAAGACAACCTTGTGGATGTCCTTCTCCAGAGCCAGGCGGGCAATTTCCTTGCCCACGAGTTCTGCACCGGCCTTGTTGCAGGAAGCCTTCTCGCCGCCCTTGGAAAGAGCAAGCGTAGACGTGGCTACCAGCGTGTTGCCGGAGGCATCATCCACAACCTGGGCGTAGATATGCAGGTTGGAACGGTACACAACCAGACGGGGTCTTTCGACCGTGCCGGAAATCTTCTTCCGGATATGCACCTTGCGGCGCTTCCGGCTTTCATTCTTAGAAAGAATCATGTCCGTTACCCCTATTTGCCCTTGCCGCCGGACTTACCGGCCTTGCGACGGATGATTTCATTTTCATACTTGATGCCCTTGCCCTTGTAGGGTTCGGGCTCGCGCACACGGCGGACGCGGGCGGCAAACTCGCCCACCAGTTCCTTGTCAATACCGGAAATGGTGAGCTTGGTGCCCTCCGCCTTGGCTTCCAGACCCTTGGGAAGCTCAAGCAGCACGGGGTGGGAGTAACCGACGGAAAGGTCAATGATGTTGCCCTTCACGGCCACCTTGAAGCCCACGCCGATGACTTCGAGAGTCTTGGAGAAACCCTTGCTCACGCCCTCGACGCAGTTGGCGATGAGGGTACGGCGCAGGCCGTGCTGAGCGTTGCTCTCGCGGGTGTCATCCTTGCGGGTGATGGTAAGGTGACCATCGGCGATTTCGTAGTTCAGCAGGCTGCAAATCGGAGTCTGCAGGGTCCCCTTGGGGCCTTTCACTTCGACCATATCTTCACCCAACTTAACTTCCACACCCTTGGGAAGTTCGATGGGCTGTTTACCTATTCTCGACATATGTTTTCTACCTTGGCTGAAGGTCAACGGCGGTTAAGCCGCGATCACCAGACTTCGCAAAGAAGTTCGCCGCCAGTCTTGTCCGCATGGGCGGTCATGCCGTCCAGAACGCCACGAGAGGTGGACAGAATGCAGATGCCAAGACCATTCTGAACGCGGGGAATCTGATGAGCGCCCACATAGACACGGCGACCAGGCTTGCTGATACGCTTGAGGCCCGTAATGGCCGGACGCCCCTTCACATACTTCAGCGCAATGGTGATGTTACGGTCGTCGACGGTAACATCTTCCACATAGCCTTCCTGCTTGAGGATGGACGCCATGGCTTCCTTCATCTTCGAGCGCGGCACACTTACTTCCTTGTGAAGGGCCAGGTGTGCGTTGCGGATACGCGTGAGCATATCGGCAATGGGATCGGTCAACATGGTATAACTCCTGAAAGTTAGCTGGGATTACCAGCTGGATTTGCGGACGCCGGGCAGTTCGCCGTTCAGCGCCTTTTTGCGGAAGCAGATACGGCACAGGCCGAACTGACGCATGAAAGCATGGGGACGACCGCACACAGGGCAACGATTGTAAGCGCGAACAGCAAACTTGGGCTTGCGGGCGGCTTTTACTTTAAGAGCAGTACGAGCCATTGCTCACTCCTTACTTGCGGAAAGGCATGCCGAGCTGCTCGAGCATCAGCTTGCTTTCCTTGTCCGTGGTTGCGGAGGTCACGATGGTGATGTTCATACCCACGGGGTTTTCCACACGGTCGGATTCCATTTCAGGGAAAATGGTGTGTTCCTTGATACCGAGGGTGAAGTTGCCACGACCATCGAAGCCACGATCCGGGATGCCGCGGAAGTCGCGGACGCGGGGCATGGCGAAGTTCATGAGTTTATCCAGGAAGTCCCACATGGCGTCCTTGCGCAGGGTGACGCGCACGCCGATGGGCATGCCTTCACGCAGCTTGAACGCGGCAATGGACTTCTTGGCGCGGGTGACCACGGCCTTCTGACCGGCAATGGCGGTCAGGTCGGCTACGCAGTCGTCGATCAGCTTCTGGTTCTGGTTGGCAGAACCAAGACCGATATTCAGGGAGATCTTCTCGATCCCAGGAATCTGCATAGGAGACTTGTAAGCGAACTCCTTCTGCAATGCCGGGACCACCTTCTCACGGTATATCGTTTCCAGACGGGTCATCGTCGTTCACCTTCTAGAGGGTTTCGTTGCACTTCTTGCAGAAACGGACTTTCTTCCCGTCTTCGGTCACCCGATAACCAACGCGGGTGGGCTTTGCACAGTGCGGGCAAACCACCATCAGGTTGGAGACGTGGATAGGCATTTCCTTTTCAACGATGCCGCCGGCTTCGCGCTTGTAGGGGTTGGGGCGCACGTTGCGCTTCACAACGTTCACCTTCTCAACCAGAATGCGGTCGGACTTGCGCAGGACCTTCAGAACCTTACCGATCTTGCCTTCGTCCTTGCCGGCGATCACCATCACCTTGTCGTCTTTATGAATACGAAACTGTTTCATAGCCTTGGCTCCTACAGCACTTCAGGGGCAAGGGACACGATCTTCATGAAGTTGCGGGCGCGCAGTTCGCGGGCAACGGGTCCGAAGATACGGGTACCCACAGGTTCACCCTGCTTGGTCAGAAGCACGGCGGCGTTCGTATCGAACTTGATGTAGGAACCGTCGGCGCGGCGCACTTCCTTGGCGGTACGCACGACCACGGCTTCCATGACATCGCCCTTCTTCACCTTGGCGTGGGGGATGGCGTCCTTCACGGACACCATGATGATATCGCCCACCGTGGCATAGCGACGGTGAGAGCCGCCCAGCACCTTGATGCAGGCCACTTCCTTGGCGCCGGAGTTGTCGGCCACCTGGAGTCTGGATTCTACCTGAATCATAGTGTTTCCTTTTAGTCAGCCCGAATGGGACTAGACGGCCTTTTCAAGCACGGACACCAGGTGCCAGCGCTTGTTCCGGCTCATGGGCCGGTATTCCACAATCTTGACCTTGTCGCCGATGCCGCACTCATTCATAGGATCGTGGGCGGTGAACTTCTTGCGCCGACGAATGTACTTCTTGAGAAGCGGATGCTGAACCAGAGTTTCAACGAGGACGACAATGGTCTTGTCGCACTTGTCGCTGATCACAGTTCCGACGAGCGTTCTGCCGTTGCGCTGTTCGATTGCGCTGTTCATATCCGCTCCTAGTTCTTCGCGGCCGCGGCCAGAGCCGTCAGCACACGGGCAATATCTTTCTTGGTGGCCGGAATGGACGCCGTCTTTTCCAACTGAGCAGTGGCATGCTGGAAGCGCAGGTTGAAAAGTTCCTGACGCAGTTCAGTCAGCTTCGCCTGGAGCTGCTCGACGCTCATTTCGCGAACTTCCTTCATTTTCATTCGAAGGCCCCCTCTCTCACCACGATAACGGTCTTCACAGGCAGCTTGTGGCTGGCCAGCGTGAGGGCGCGCTTGGCGAGTTCAAGGTCGACACCCTTGATTTCATACAGCACGCGGCCGGGCTTGACCGGTGCGCACCAGCCCACAGGGGCACCCTTACCGCTACCCTGACGAGTGGCCAGAGGCTTGGCGGTCACGGGATGATCGGGGAACACCCTGATCCAGACTTTGCCGCCGCGGCGGATGTGGCGCATCATGGCGATACGGGCGGCTTCAATCTGCTGACTGGAAAGCTTGCCATGTTCGACAGCCTTCAGGCCAATTTCACCAAACGCGATGGTAGCGCCACGGTTGGCCGGGCCACGCAGGCGGCCTTTCTGCCACTTGCGGAATTTGATTCTCTTGGGAGCAAGCATTACTGTTCAACCTCTTTATCAAGGATTTCACCCTTGTAAACCCACGCCTTGATGCCGATGAGGCCATAGGTGGTGTGGGCTTCGGCAAAACCGAAGTCGATGTCGGCACGCAGGGTCTGAAGCGGCACGCGGCCGTCACGATACCATTCGGAACGGGCGATTTCCGCTCCGGCGAGACGGCCGGCACAGGAAATCTTGATGCCTTCGGCACCGAACTTGCGGGCCATCTGCACGGTGCGCTTCATGGCACGGCGGAAGGCGACGCGGCGTTCCAGCTGCATGGCGATGTTTTCGGCGACGAGCTGAGCTTCGATTTCAGGACGACGGATTTCGTTCACTTCAAGATTGAAATCACGGCCGAACTTCTTCTTGAGATCAGCACGAAGCTTTTCAATTTCCGCGCCCTTGCGGCCGATGACGATGCCGGGACGGGCGGTGGAAAGGATGAGGCGGATGCGACCGCCGAAACGTTCGATCTCGATTCTGGCAACACCGGCGCTGTAAAGAAGCTTCTTCACGTACTTGCGGATGTTGTGATCTTCAAACACGAAGGAAGCGTATTCCTTCTTGCTGAACCAGCGAGACTGCCAATTCTTATTATATCCCAAACGGAAGCCGTAAGGATGTACTTTCTGACCCATAGCCTATTCCTGTCCTTCCGCGAGAATTACGGTAATGTGGCTGGTACGCTTGCGAATGTGCATAGCACGACCCTGAGAACGAGGCATGAAGCGCTTCCAGGTGGGGCCTTCGTTGACCACCACGTCCTTGACGTACATGGAGTCCACATCAATGCCAGGGAACTGGGAGGCGTTGGCCAGCGCCGAACGCACCACTCCGTAAAGAACACCGGCAGGCTTGTTGGGCGTGAACTTGAGCTGGTTCAGGGCATCTTCCACAGGAAGACCCTTGATGTTCTGGGCAACCAGACGGGTCTTGCGGGGAGAAACGCGCTGAAACTTGCAGATTGCTTTCGATTCCATGAACGTTACTCGCTATTTTTTGACCGCTTTCGTCTTCTTGTCCGCAGCGTGGCCGTGGAACGTACGAGTGGGCGCGAATTCGCCCATCTTATGACCGACCATGTTTTCCGTCACGAAGACCGGGATGAACTTCTTGCCGTTGTGCACGGCGAACGTCAAACCAACCATTTCAGGCAGAATCATGGAACGGCGGGACCAGGTCTTGATGACCTTGTGGTCGTTGCTGGCAACGGCCGCGTCTACCTTCTTCATGAGGCTGCCGTCCACAAAGGGACCTTTTTTAAGAGATCTGGGCATGTCCGGCTCCTCTTACTTCTGACCGCGGCTCTTGATGATGAGACGGCCGGAAGGCTTCTTCTTTGCACGGGTCTTGAAGCCCTTGGTAGGAATGCCCCAGGGAGTCACAGGATGACGACCACCGGAGCTGCGACCTTCACCACCACCCAGAGGATGGTCGACAGGGTTCATCGCGACGCCGCGGACCTTGGGACGACGGCTCAACCAGCGGTTGCGGCCGGCCTTGCCAAGGCTGATGTTTTCATGCTGCACGTTGCCGACCTGACCGACGGTGGCGATGCAGGTGGCGAGCACCTTGCGGACTTCACCGGAGGGCAGGCGGAGGATGACATACTTGCCGTCCTTGCCCACGAGCTGGGCATAGGTGCCGGCGGCACGGCACATCTGGCCGCCGCGGCCGGGATGCATCTCGATGTTGTGCACGTTGGTGCCCACGGGGATGCGGTTCAGAGCAAGAGCGTTACCGGGCTTGATGTCGGCCTTGTCGCCGGCTTCGATAACGTCGCCCTGCTGAATGCCCACAGGAGCGAGAATGTAGCGCTTTTCACCGTCGGCATAGGTCAGAAGAGCGATGCGGGCGGTACGGTTGGGATCGTATTCGATTTCGGCAACGCGGGCGGCAATGCCCATCTTGTCGCGCTTGAAGTCGATGATACGATACAGGCGCTTATGACCGCCGCCACGGCGACGGCTGGTAACGCGACCGTTGTTGTTGCGGCCGCTCTTCTTGGTAAGACCTTCGGTGAGAGACTTTTCCGGCGTGGATCTGGTGATCTCAGCGAAGTCGGATACAGTCTGGAAACGACGTCCAGCCGAGGTCGGTTTCATCTTCAGAACAGCCATTGACTAGACTCCCTCGAAGAAATCGATTTTGTTGTCAGCGGCGAGGGTGACATAGGCCTTGCGATAGCCCGGGATGCGACCCTTCACGCGGCCCTGACGCACGCGACGGCGCGGCTTGACCGTAATGACATTGACATTCGTGACCTTGACCTTGAAGGCTTCTTCCACTGCCTTACCGATCTCGATCTTGTTGGCCTTGGTATCGACGAAAAAGGCATACACGCCTTCTTCACGAAGAGCGGTGGCCTTTTCGGTCACCACGGGCCGAAGAAGAATTTTAGTGTAATCCATGTCCATTCCTTTCAAGGCGAGCGACTACTTCAGTCTCTCTTCCAGGTGGGGCAGAGCGCCTTCCAGCACCACGAGCTGCTTGCAGTTGAGTACGTCGTACACAGTCACAGCATCGGGGGTGACGAGGGTGATGCCAGGGAGGTTGCGGGCAGCGAGAGCCAGCGTGGGATTCACGCCGTTTTCTTCGGGAGCGGCCACCACGAGAGCCTTGGTCAGACCAAGGTTCTTGGCAACGCCGGCGAAGAGCTTCGTCTTGGCTTCGGCAAGTTCAATGCCCTTCACCACCATGAGGCCGTCGGCCACGCGGGAGGAAAGAGCCATGCGCAGAGCCAGAGCACGCACCTTCTTGTTGACCTTGAAGCTGTAGTCACGCGGCTGGGGTCCGAAGATGATCGCACCACCACGCATGATGGGCGAACGGTTGGATCCCTGGCGTGCATTGCCAGTGCCCTTCTGCTTGAAGGGCTTCTTGCCACCGCCGGACACGAAGGCACGGGTCTTGGCGGCGTGAGTACCGGCACGCTGGGCGGCGCGATAGGCACGAACCACAAGGTTCAGAATCTCCGGCCTCACTTCGACTTCGAACACTTCGGGAGCGAGGGTGACTTCCCCGGCTTCCTGATTGTTCTGATCGTATACTTTCATAACAGCCATTGCTTCATCTCCTGTGTTGCGCACTACTGCTTGCGCACCAGCACCAGACCGTTCTTCGGTCCGGGCACGGCACCCTTAATAAGGATGACGTTATCCTCGGGGCGAACTTCCACGATCTTCAGGCCCTGCTGGGTGACGCGTTCGGCGCCCCACTGGCCGGCCATCTTCTTACCCTTGAACACATGTCCGGGGAAGGTGTTGTTACCGATGGAACCACCGGAACGATGCACCTTTTCGTCGCCATGGCCATCGTCCATGCCATGGAAGTTCCAACGGCGCATAACGCCCTGATAACCTTTACCAATGCTGGTACCCGTCACCTTCACGGTGTCGCCGGCGGCGAACACTTCGGCGGTGAGGACCTGGCCGACTTCAACGGCGGCCGGTTCGGCGAGACGGATCTCGCGAACTTCGCGGCAGGGAGCCACGCCGGCCTTGGCAAAGTGACCGCGCATAGCCTTGGTCACCTTCTTTTCAGCCACTTCTTCAAAGGCGATCTGAAGAGCGTTGTAGCCGTCGTGTTCCACCGTCTTTACCTGGGTCACGGGGCAGGGACCTGCCTTGACCACGGTCACGGCAACAGCGCTGCCGTCGTCGGCGAAAATACGGGTCATGCCCAGCTTTCGTCCAATAATACCCATTTTTTCAGACATGACGCCCCTCTCTAGAGCTTAATTTCCACATCCACGCCGGCGGGCAAAGAAAGCTTGCCCAGAGCGTCCACGGTCTGCTGCGTGGGGTCGAGGATGTCCATAAGGCGCTTGTGGACCCTCATCTCGAACTGTTCACGGGACTTCTTGTCCACATGGACCGAGCGCTGAATCGTGTACTTGTGAATGTTGGTGGGCAGAGGAATAGGCCCAGCCACACCGGCGCCGGTATTGCGCGCAGTGTCCACGATTTCCGCCACAGCCTTGTCCAGGATGCGGTAATCGTAAGCCTTAAGCTTGATACGGATACGATCACTGCCAACTGTCGTCATTGCGAATCTCCATTTTCTGGCAAACCCGCTCCGGCTGATCCCTGTCGGAGTATTTCAGCCGGAGAATCCACCGCCGAAAGGGCGGCTGACCGGGCAAGGAGCCGGTCATTTCATGAGGCACCCTTACGCTCACCTTGCGTGAAGAAGCACCCTTCGTTCCTACACCTAAAGTCAGGCAACGACCAAAAACGCCTTTGAAAGCATCAAAGTCGTTCGGCTCATGGATATGTATGCGGGGGATAAAGAGAAGAACGGAACCAATGGCAACCGCTCGAGCCCTGCAAAAGTCCATAAAAGCCGATCCTGGTCGCCAACCTGGCCTGTCCGGAAAAGAATTCCGTCAAACAGGTGGTCCCGCAGGAGCCAACACATACCCGGCGCATGGATTGCCCATCCACCGGAAAACCCTTGCGATCCGCGAAGTCCCGGATCGCTGTGGTCTGACATCTTAGGCATGTGCGACGCCTGCAAATGTCAAAACCCTGATCGAATGCTCAGAGTACAGCAGGACAGATTCCATCTGTCCTTCCCTGCCGTCCAGGGAAATGCCCATAACATGGGCGAGGTCTATTAGTAGCTTTTCAACCCTGCGGAGTCAAGTTTTTTTTGATAAATTTTCGTTTTTCTCCGGCCGGGGACCGGGAGAGAGGAACTTCTTTTTTTCTTAAGGATCATACGCAGTTAAATCCGTATGTTCCGAAAAGTCTCCCCCGGAATTGCGTTCGGTTTCAGAGCCCGGACATTCCTTTTCGAAAAATTTTCGGAAAAATGTCATCAGCCCGTCAGAACGACATCAGGAAAACCATCCCTGCCCCGGTTCGTGGCGCATCTCATCACCGCATGTCGGATCGCATTCCCTCTCCTGATGCCCTCTGTCCGGCCAGTAGGTCTCATAATAGGCCGTCTCCGAAGCCGCATCTCCGATAAGAAAGAGCTCATCCGCAGCCTGAAATTCCCTCAACGGATCAGGATTGACCAGCATCTCGCCCCGGGCCGTCTTCACGGCCACCACGTTGCAGCGCAGATTTTTGCGTATGCCGCTGTTGACGAGATTGTGTCCCGCAAGCCCCTCCCCTGCCACGGCACGGAAGATGTTTAGACCTTCGTTGAGCATGAACACTCTGCCGGGTTCCAGCAGATTGATGATCTGACTCGATACCATGGACGCCAGGGAAAGCACGAGATCGGCTCCCGCCATGTGCAGAACATGCACGTTGCGGTCGAGATTGGTGCGGGTGATGATCTGCACATCGGGCCGCAGTCTGCGGCAGTAGATGGTAAGATAGATATTGGTGTCGTCATCGTGGGTGGTGATGAGGATGGAGGGAGAGGTCTTGATGCCCGCCTGTTCCAGCGTGAACGGGTCGGAAGCATCACCTATCTGCACTCGTATGCCCGGTATGCGCGAGGCTATGTTCGACCGGTCCACGACCACGACATCCACACCGCGTTCCTTCAGCGCCAGAGCCGCGGCCGTCCCCACACGCCCCCCGCCGAGCACGAGAACGGGCGCCCTGCCCGCCGCCTTCTCTTCCTTTTTCTCTCGTGCCAGCTCCCGGGAAAACGTATCCATCTGTTCCTGGGAACCTGCCATGACGAGCACCTTGTGGTCTTCCAGTAGCGTATCAGGCCCGGCATGCTCGAATACGCCGTGATCCCACAGCCCCACGACGTTGACGCCGGTTCTGCCGCGAAGACCGCTTTCCTTGAGCGTCATACCGCCCAGAGAGGTCTGCTTCACGGGAGCCTCGGCAATGACAAGAGGGCCGAAGGTCACCAGCGGACTGACCCGGAGGGAATCGGTAATGACACGCCGAGTCAGGGATCGGCCCAGCGACTTGCGGAACTGGAACACCGAAGAACAGCCTGCGAGCTTGAGAATGTCGATGGATTCGTCCTTTTCCGCCCGGGAGACCATGGGAACATTCTTGTCCAGTTCCCGAAGGGTAAAGGCGACGTTGATGTTGCGCACATCGGTGTCCAGAGCCACAACCAGCCTTGCATTCTGGGCATGAAGGCCACGGTAGACCTCCACGTCGTCATAGTCGCCAACGACGGCATGAAGACCGAGATCCATGAGGTCCAGGGCCTGCTGCGTGTTGGCGCAGAGAAGCACGCTGTGAAAGCCGTAGCGGGCAAGGACCTGAGCCAGGTTGCGGGCCACGGGACTCACGCCCACGATGATGACGTGATTACGGGCGGAAGCAGGCAGACTGTGCTGTACTTCCTTTTTTTTCTGAGCCTCCAGCCACGGCGTGTAGACGAACTGAATGAAGGAGGACGGCAATACGATGAGCAGTCCCACAATACCCGTCAGCAGCACAACGATGGAAAAAAAACGGCCGAGATCGGAATCGAAGGTGATGTCTCCGAAGCCGAGCGTGGACATGACGGTCAACGTCCAGTACAGGCCGGTTATCCAGGAATACTCACGGCCCTCATATTCCATGATGTAATGGAACATGATGCTGAAGACGGCCACGCACACGGTAAGAATGAGTATGACGCGGAAAAAGTAGCCGAAATTTCGGCGCGCGCCCTTACCCTGGCTCAACAGAGAAAACTGACTGGGAAAAAATTTCATGGCGGCAGTATGCCCCGAGCCGTTTTTCTAAGCAAGAGTTTGCAAAAGGCCGCCGCTCCGATGAAGAAGCGGCGGCCCATCTGTTTGCCGGTTGCGTCCGTTACGGACGCGAGTCCTTACTCCGCCTGGGCGGAACCTGGCTTAGAAGCCCTTGGACTGCATGTAGTGAATGAGGTCGGTCACACGGACGGAATAGGCCCATTCGTTGTCGTACCAGCTCACCACCTTGGCGAGATTGCCGTCCTGCACGGTGCAGTATTCGGATTCCACGATGGAAGAACGGGAATCACCCTTGAAGTCCATGGACACGAGGGGAAGATCGTTCACGCCGAGGATACCCTTGAGGTAGGTCTCGGAAGCGGCGCGGAAGGCGTTCACCAGAGTTTCGGCGTCGGTGGACTTTTCAAGAATGGCGGTGAAGTCCACGATGGACACGGTGGGGGTAGGCACGCGCAGAGCATAGCCGGAGAAGCGGCCCTTGAGGGAAGGAATGACTTCGGCCACGGCCTTGGCGGCACCGGTGCTGGTGGGGATGATGTTCAGAGCAGCGGCACGGGCACGACGCAGATCCTTGTGGGGAAGGTCGAGAATGCGCTGGTCGTTGGTGTAGGAATGCACGGTCACCATGCTGCCGAGCTTGAGGCCGAATTCCTGATGCATGACCTTGGCCACGGGAGCGAGGCAGTTGGTGGTGCAGGAGGCGTTGGACAGAATGTTGTGCTTGGCGGGATCATACATGTCCTGGTTCACGCCCATGACCACGGTGAGGTCGGGCTGCTTGGCAGGAGCGGAAATGATGACCTTCTTGGCGCCGCGTTCCAGATGCACGCCGGCCTGAGGAGCGGT
>JAXVQY010000200.1:0-2895 GCA_037303805.1 bacterium
TCCACGTCGGTGAGATTGGTCTTGCCCGGATGCTTGCCGGACTGCACCATCTGCTGTTCGGTCAAGGCGGACACGATGCCCTGACGGGGCGAACGCCACTTGAGGTTCGCCACCTTGTTCTCGCCTTCCACGAATTCATAGAGCGCCGCGGGCTGGTCGGGGTTTTCCCCGTAACGCAGTCCGCGCACTTCGCCGCCCATTTCCCAGGTACGCTTATGATAGGTGAGCACGCTGTCTCCCAGCGTGATGGTCATGGTATCGGGGAATCCGTCCGCAACAATGGTGCGGTACATATCTTTCAGCTCGCTCATATCAACTCCGCCTCGGCGATAAAGATGTTTGAGAACCCCGCCCGCAGCATGACGCCGCGCGGCGCAGGAACCGCCCTTTTCCGGCGTTCGTTCCTTGGGGAGTCTGTTTTTTTATCATAAAAATCGTGCACGGGCAAATTGAACATTTCTCGGGGGATCGGAGGGAGATGCATCAAAATTCATTTGCCCGTATTCCGGTTGCAGAGTATAAGCAGAAACAGCTCAACGACGAGGAACAACATGGAAAAAATGCTGCTGAAAATGGCCCGCCAGCTCAACGCTATGGACGAGGCTTCGCTTATGGCGCTGTGGAGCAAATATCTGCATCGCGTTCAGGATTTCGACGCCTCCCGTGAATGGGAAGAAGCCGCCATAGTGCTTTCCCTGCTGCAGGCTGTGCGCAGCAAGAATCAACTGTTCAACATCAAATGGGAAGAACGGGAAGAACGCCGCAAAAAGCCCGTGGAACCGCGTCGTGAGGATCTGCGTCCGTGGCGCCGCATGTCGCCGCTCAACGACAAGGAAAAGGAACAGCCCAAGCCCAAAGCCAGAGTGCATCAGTTCCGGCCTCTGTCCTGAACGGGACGGACTCCGTTCTCTTCCGAAAGGCGGACCGGTCGGATCCTTATTTTCCCGCCCGCCGAAAAAACGCATTTTCCGCCTAGTTCCGGGGCGTTGCTCCGGTCTTTCTCAGAGCCGTCGAGCGGCCCCGTTCGGCAGAGACAAAGGCGGCCCGAGCCGGTCACGGATCAGACGCACGGATTCATGAAGGGGGCAGGTCCGCCTCGTCTCACGGCTTCTGGCAGTGAGGACACCATACGGTAGCCCGCCCGGCGACGCGACCTGAGACCAGTTTTCCGCCGCACACCAGACACTTTTCTCCGGCTCTGCCGTATACGCGAAAACGATTCTGAAACGCGCCCACGTCTCCTCTGGCCGTGCGGTAATCCCTGATGGAACTGCCGCAGTCTCGCACGGATTCCAGCAGTACGTTCACAAGCGCGCGATGCAGCCGTGCAAGTCTTTCTCCGGAAATCTTCTTTCCGGGCGCATCAGGTCGTATACCCGCACGGAACAGGCTCTCGTCGGCATAAATGTTGCCTACTCCCGCCACCACGGTCTGATCGAGCAGCAGCGCCTTCACCGCACGTCCCGAATCGAAACGCGCGGCGAACGCTTCGTCCGTCATTTCCAGAGGCTCGGGTCCGAGGTCCCGCCAGAAACTCCAGCGCTCCATTTCGCGGAAACAAAGCGCCCTTACCTGTCCGAACTTGCGCGTGTCGTCAAAAAAAAGAAGTCTTCCGTCATCCAGCGTAACCATGAGCCGCGTATGCTTTTCCGGCCTTGTTCCGGCAGGATAAACAAAGAGCCGGCCCGTCATGCAGAGATGAAAGGCCAGCGCCGTCACCTCTCCGGGTGTTTTTCCGTCAAGAGAGGGTCGACCGTGCCTCCATCCTTCGGCTGTATAAAAAAGCGGCCAGGAAGCAGCTTCGAAAGGTGCGGGAATTTCCCTTTCCGGATCGCCTGCCGGGGAAACGGCGCCATCCCTCGACAGATACAGCAGCAGAAGTTTGCCGCGCCTGCCCGTTCCCGTTATGACGAACGCCTTCCCGGCCACGGTCTCCGCCGGAGTTTCCCCCTGCCATGTGCCGGGATTCAGCACGTTCACGTTCACGATACGCCGCCCGCATACCTGCGGAGCCAGCGTACGCGCCACGGTTTCCACTTCCGGCAGTTCCGGCATGACGATCTCCTGAATGAAAAGGCCGGCGGAACTGCGAACCGTCGTACCGAGGCGGAACGCCGCCCGCCCCGCGACATGACTCCGCCCCGGCTGAAAAAAGACGAAAAAAGAAGGGAAGGAGCATCCCCCTTCCCTTCCGGAATACAAAACTAACCGGCGATCTTCTGCTTCAGAATGCTGAAGGCCTCGTCGACGCCCTCAGGTCTGCTGCCGCCGGCCTGAGCCTGGTCGGGACGACCGCCGCCGGAACCGCCGATGGCCGCAGCCACGTCACGGATGAGCGCGGGAGCCGTAAAGCGATCGTGCAGATCCTTGGACACATACAGAATCATCTGTACCTTGCCGTTGTCTTCCGCCACGAGGCAGGCCACGCCGGAAGGCAGCTTGGAGCGCACGTCGTCCATCATTTCGCGCAGGGCCTTCACGTTCATGGATCCGGCCTTCACGGCCAGCAACTTCACACCGGCCACTTCTTCCACCGCGGACATGACGTCTCCGCGGCTCGCGGCCTGAGCCTTGTCGAGCTCCTTGCGCAGCGCCTTGATTTCCTTCTGCATGGCTTCCACGCGGGAAGCGAGATCGGAAGAACGCACCTTGAGCAGGGCACCTACGGCATTGAGTTCGGCACGGCGCTCGGCCATGACCTTGTAGGCATTCCAGCCTGTGGCGGCCTCTATGCGGCGCACGCCTGCGGCCACGCCGCCTTCGGACAGAATGACGAAGGAACCGGCCTGACCGGTACGGGAAAGATGCGTGCCGCCGCAAAGTTCCATGGAGCAGGGTTCGGCGCCTTCGGCACCCATGCTGACCACGCGCACCTTGTCGCCGTACTTTTCATTG
>JAXVQY010000201.1:0-6384 GCA_037303805.1 bacterium
CTCAACGACAACAAGATGTCCATTTCCGAGAACACGGGAGCGCTTTCCCGCTTTCTCAGCCGCAACCTGTCCCACAGCACGGTCATGCACATCAAGCAGCATGTCGCCAGAGTGCTTTCCCGTCTGCCCAAGGGCGAATCCATCGTGGACATCATCAGAAAAGGCGAAGTCAGCTTCAAGTCCTTCTTCACCCCCGGCGTACTCTTCGAAGCCTTTCAGTTCAACTACATAGGCCCCATCAACGGCCACGACATCGCGCAGCTGGAGCGTCATCTCGAAGCCGCCAAGAAACTCGACATGCCGGTGCTGCTGCACATCCGCACACGCAAGGGCAAGGGCTATTCACCGGCGGAGAACGATCCTTCCCATTTTCACGGCATTTCCGCCTCCGTCCCCGACGAGATAGACACCCCTCCCCAGCCCTCGGACTGGAAACCCTCAGGCCCGGGCTTCAGCAAGGCTTTCGGCGAGGCGCTCTGTGACCTGGCCGAAAAAAATCCCGATATTTTCGCCATCACGGCCGCCATGCCCGACGGCACCGGTCTTCAGCCCTTTCATGAACGCTTTCCCGACCGTTTCGTCGATGTGGGCATCTGCGAAGAACATGCCGTCACCTTTGCCGCGGGTCTGGCCTCGCGCGGCTATCATCCGGTCGTGGCCATCTATTCCACGTTCATGCAGCGGGCCTACGATCAGATCATCCATGACGTCTGCCTGCAGAATCTGCCCGTAACGCTCTGTCTCGACAGAGCCGGTCTTGTCGGGGAGGACGGTCCTACCCATCACGGTGCCTTTGATCTGTCGTGGCTGCGCAGCGTCCCGAATCTTTCGCTCTGCGCCCCGCGCGACGAAGATGCCCTGCGCAGCGCCCTGTCGCTGGCCGTATCCATGCCCCGCCCCGTAGCGCTGCGCTATCCCAGAGGCTCCGGACGACAGCTCAATGCGTCCCGTTTCCGTTTTGCCTCTGCCCTGACTCAGACGGAAGAAGCCTATCCTCAGCCCGGCCGCGGACAGCTCCTTCTGCAGGGCAACACGCGCGTATGCATCATGGCGGCAGGCCAGCGGGCCGTTCCCTGCGTGGAAGCCGCCCTGCTCACGGCGGAAAGCACCGGGCGCCTGGCTTCCGTTTTCGACGCCTGCTGGGTCAAGCCCCTGCCGGAAAAGCAGATCCTCGATCTTGCCGCCTCCTGCGACGCTCTGCTGCTGGTGGAAGAAAATACGCTTCTGGGCGGCTTTTCCTCCGCCGTTCTGGAAGTTCTGGCCGACCATGATGCCCTCGGTCACCTGAAAATACGCAGACTGGGCATCCCGGACAGATTCATTCCTCACGGTCCCGTGCGTCGTCTCCGTGCCGACGTAGGACTCAACGTTTCCGGTATTGCCTCCGTGCTGAAAGACCTGCTCAACGACGCCACTCCCGCCGATGAAAAAGCGTAAATCCTTCTTTCCCCGCAGACGAAAAAGCTCCGGCCGCTACGGACTCGAAGCCGCCATTCTGTGCGTTCTGCTCATGGTGGCCGCGTATGTGGGAACCGACGACAGGGCCGAAAACGCTCCACAACGCACAACGCAGAGCTTTCCCTCCGGACGCCAGAACAGCGAACTTGAACATCGCATCACGGATGCCGCCCGAAAAGCGATCAAAAGCATCCGGGCCGAAGCTGCCGGAAAATCGGCTCCCGTTTCCGATGAACGGGAGTACCGCCTCGTCCGTGCCGCCGACGGAGACAGTTTCGACCTCAGGGACGACAACAATCGCCAGGTCCGGGTGCGTCTCTACGGCATAGACGCTCCGGAAAGCCGACAGCGTTTCGGAAAAGAATCACGCGAACATCTGCTCGAACTCATTCAAGGCCGCCCCTTGCGCCTGAAGACGCTGTATCTGGACAATTACAAGCGTTCGGTCGCTCTGGTCTATCTCTGCGACGGTAATGAGATCGACGAACTTTCGATCAATCAGCGTCAGGTTCAGGCGGGCATGGCATGGGTATACGATCACTTCTGCACGAGCGACATCTGCAATACCTGGAAACTGGAGGAAGCCATGGCCAGAAAGCAGAAACTCGGCTTATGGAAAGACAAAAGGCCGACTCCTCCCTGGCAGTGGCGCAGAAACCATAAATAAAACTCCCGGCAGGTTATCTGCACCATGCATTCCCCTGCCGACGGTGCCGACCATATTCCTCTCTGACGGGAATGAGGAGGATCCGACAGAGCTTGTCTTGTCGCCCCGGCTCTGCCGGAAATAGAAAATTTTGGGTGGAAACATCCCGGGATGTTTGGTGTCCCCCTTCGTTTTACATCTTTGAAAAACAGTGTGTGCCCAAACATCGCTTGACGGTTCTCGTCGTTCCCGTCTATCCTTTTCTCATTTCCCGCGACAGGCCCTGCGCAGCGATTCCGTGCAGAGCTCCAAACCTCTTTGCATCGAGGCGACCGTGAACCATATTGTCATTTCTGTCATCGGGCGAGACTGTCCCGGCGTGGTCTATGCCATCTCCAGCGCCCTTTCCAAGGAAAAATGCAACATCGAGGAACTGAGCCAGACCATCCTCAAAGGTCAGTTTGCCTCCATCTTCATCGTCTCCGCACCGGAAGACGTCACCGAAGAAGACATACAGCGCGTGGTCAGCCTCAATCTGGAAGCCCGCAAAATGGATCTTACCGTAGCGGCCCGCACCTTTGAAACGGACACTTTCTCCAGCACGGAAGAAACCGAGCCCTTCGTCGTTACCGTCAACGGATCCGACCAGCCCGAGATCATCGCCATGATCTCCGGAGTCTTTGCCGAGCAGAAGGTGAACATCGAAAACCTCAAGGCCATCCGTGTCGATGAAACCACCAATGAGTGCGTTCTGGTCTTCGAGGTGGCGCTTCCGCTTTCCATCAACCGCAATGCCTTCCGTCAGATGCTCCAGGCCAAGGCCCGCAGTGTGGGACTGTCCATCAGCATCCAGCATCAGAACATCTTTGAAGCCATCCATCGCGTCCCCATCGTCTAACCCGGATCACAGGTCTGCCCATGCTTACTGAACGCGAAGTGCTCAGCACTATCAACATGCTCCGTAACGAACATCTCGATGTTCGCACCGTCACCCTCGGCATCAGCCTTTTCGACTGTGTCAGCCACGACTTCGACGTCTTTTCCTATAAGGTACGCGCCAAAATCGCCAAGTACGCCGCGCACCTGGTGGAACACTGCAACGAAGTCGGGGCAAGATACGGCATCCCCGTGGTGAACAAACGCATCAGCATCAGCCCCATGGCCGTTGTCGGCGCCGGATTCAATGCCGAACAGATGGTTCGGGCCTGCCAGATGCTCGATGAAGCGGCCAAGGAAGCCGGCGTCGACTTTCTCGGCGGTTTCGGTGCGCTGGTGGAAAAGGGGATGACGCCCGGAGACCGTGCTCTCATCGACTCTCTGCCCGAAGCTCTCGCCACCACCGACCGTGTCTGTTCCTCCATCAACGTGGCCTCCTCCAAGGCCGGCATCAATATGGATGCCGTCGCACTCATGGGGCGTCAGATCATCAAAGTGGCCGACGCCACCAAGGATCGTGACGGCATAGGCTGTGCCAAGCTCGTGGTTTTCGCCAACATTCCCCAGGATGTCCCCTTCATGGCCGGGGCCTATCTCGGCATAGGCGAGCCGGATGTGGTCATCAACGTCGGTGTTTCCGGCCCCGGTGTGGTGAAAAAGGCCATCGACCGAGCCAAGGAAACCCATGAAAGTCTTACGCTCAGCGATGTGGCGGAAGTCATCAAGTCCACGGCCTACAAGGTGACCCGCGTGGGTGAGCTGATCGGCAAGGAAGTGGCCGGGCGCATGAACATCCCCTTCGGCGTGGCCGACCTGTCCCTCGCGCCCACTCCGGCCGTGGGCGACTCCGTGGGTGAAATCTTCCAGAGTGTGGGCCTCTCCTCCATCGGAGCTCCCGGCTCCACCGCCGTACTCGCCATGCTCAACGATGCCGTGAAGAAAGGCGGCGTGTTCGCCTCTTCCCATGTGGGCGGACTCTCCGGAGCCTTCATTCCCGTTTCCGAAGACTCCAGCATTGAAGCCGCCGCCAACTCTGGAGCCCTGACCATGGAAAAACTTGAAGCCATGACCAGCGTCTGCTCCGTGGGCCTCGATATGATCGCCATTCCCGGCGACACTCCGGCCACCACCATTTCCGGCCTCATTGCCGATGAAATGGCCATCGGTATGATCAACACCAAGACCACCGCCGTGCGCGTCATCCCCGTTCCCGGCAAGGGCGTGGGCGAAACCGCCATTTTCGGCGGCCTTCTCGGTCAGGCAAAGATTATTCCCGTGAATACCGGCGATGCCTCCGCCTTCATCAATCTCGGCGGCCGCATCCCTGCCCCCATCCACAGCCTGAAGAACTGATCCGCCCTGCAAAACCAAAGGGAGGAATTCCGAAACCGGATTTCCTCCCTTTTTTAATCGGCAGTCTCTCCCTGCCGACATTCCGTCGGCATTGCCGCCTTCCAGATACCAAGCAGCAAAAAGGACGGCACCCGCCCTGCCGCATGCGAAAAGACCTCATGTTGCTTATCACGGCACATGAGGTCTTCTGAATCATCGGCGTGGTACCCGGTGCGGGGCTTGAACCCGCAAGCCCTTGCGGGCGAGGGATTTTAAGTCCCTTGCGTATACCAGTTTCGCCACCCGGGCACGCTTCTTTCGTATCAGCACTGAGAGAGGATGACAAGAAAAAGCAAAGCCTAAAAGTACGCTTGTATATTACACAAATACTATTGGTACTAATTAGAATTATATCAATATATTACCATACATTTCTCCCTTGATACCGATTCAATAAATCAAATAATTTTAGTTTATTATACATATAAATCTTACTGGAATCCACATAAAAAACTTGTCAACTAATAGTATAGTAATTTTTAACTCATATTTTTATCAAATATAGTGTCAATAAATTTGAGACGACCGTTTTTATTGACAATGTAAAGAAAAGTTTATAAATCTTTTCTATACAAAATAACATTTTCAAAAGCGAAGGGATGAAAAATGTCCGGTAAACAGATTGGCTATGTGCGCGTAAGTACCGTAATTCAAAATACGGAAAGACAACTCCACGGTATTGAATTGGATAAGGTGTTTGAAGACCGTTGCTCCGGTAAAGATGCCGACAGGCCACAACTTAAAGCGTGCTTGGACTATTTGCGAGACGGCGACACCCTCCATTGCCACAGCACCGACCGTCTCGCCAGAAACCTCCAAGACCTATTGAATATCGTCCAAACGTTGCTCTCTCGCGGTGTCAGTATCGTTTTCCATAAAGAAAATATGAACTTTATCGCCGGTAAGAAAGATCCGTTTCAAGAACTCCAATTAAGTATTCTCGGAGCCGTAGCCTCCTTTGAACGTGAAATGATCCTGGAAAGGCAAAAAGAAGGAATCGCATTGGCCCGAAAGCGAAATGCTTATGCCAATTGTGGCCGAAAGAAGGCTCTTAGTTCCGAACAAATAAAAGAACTTTGCCAAAGAATACAGGAAGGTGAAAAGGTTACAGCCCTTGCGAAAGAATTCGGCATAAGCAGACAAACCATTTATGCGTATTGCCGGTAATAGAAAAGCCACCCTACTTACAAGGGTGGCTTTTCTAAATAGGATAGTTAAAATATGAATATTTAAAAAATATACTATACCATCATTATTTTACAAAATACAACCCAAGGAAGAATACATCCGAGAAACCATCCTCCAAATTGTGGACCTATTTTCCAAAAAATTTTCATTTTTACTAGTGTAGCAAAATCCTTCGCAATGAAATGAGAAGGCATAACCCAGAGACGCAAAAGATCACCAATTATAAATCCAGCATATCCAAGAATAAAAGAAAGAATTATAGAAATTACTTCTTTCCATATTGGAATATTCAAGGCGGCATATGAAGTAGACATCCTTGTCCAAAAGAATATCAAACCTACAAAAATTGCGGATAAAATTGCTACACCATAACGGACAAATCGGAATTCGGTAACATCTTCTTGTTTTTGGTTTTGCGGGGTAATTTGCGACATGGTATCCTCACTTTGTTAAAAAGTTAAAGTTATTAGGATATTGAACTAAAACGTAAGCCAAACAAGGACACATCAAAAATCCTTTTTGACCATTAAGAAAGTGTCCAATTGGTAAAAATGAGTAACAACTGTTACCCATGATTACAATTGTGACCATTCCACTGTCAAGATAAAATAAGATATCTTGACAAAATGAGAGACGAAATTGAAATTTATCAAAATATTTCGGCTGCTTTAGAAAAAAGGCGTTCTGACCTAAACTTGTCAAAACGCCAACTTTCCAAGTTGACCGGAATTTCGCCCGTTTATATTCGTGAAGTGCTTCGTGGG
>JAXVQY010000202.1:0-16899 GCA_037303805.1 bacterium
GCTGGCATCATGCCTTATTTGGCTCCAGTAAACTATTTAGAGACAGCCCCTAGGGCGATAACAGCTTTTGATGGATCACCATTTTGGACGATGAGATAGCAAGCATATCGAGATAGGCGAAAGTCAATAATTTCGCGTCGTCCTCCCTTGCCAATGGTTATCATTTTTCCCAGAGGGGAAAAATGATGTCCAACGCTTTGTCCTGAGTTTTCGCAGGCTTCCATAGCTCTTTCAACCAAAGAAAGAAATTTGTCCCACGAAGAATAATCAAGTATAGGAGCTAATTCACGGGCAAGCCAGAACTCATCTCCGTTTTCTATGTGTCTGATTTGCTCAAATGTTTTTGTATGGATGGTATCTATTTGTTTGTTCGTCATGGGTACCTCCTACCTTCCTGCCGCCTTCACGGCCTTAAGCGCCTCGCGGCATACATCCGCCCAGTTCAAGCCAAGCGCTTCGCAGATAGTCACCAAATCAACAAAGCGCATATTCTGCGGCTTCCGTTTACCAGGTGCACCCTGTCCCACTAGAAGAGCCTGAATTTTCCCTCTGGGATAGGGCATGTAAGGAAACGCCGCCTTGCCTAGCTTTTCATCGGACATGGCAAGCTCGTCTTTTCGGGCAATCAGTTGTGCACGAAGCGAAGCCTCGACTACTTCCATTTCTTCAGGGGTAAGCACGTCCTGCACTCCTTTTTGCCTCCTTTATAGCATAAATTTTACACAAAACGCTATAAAGTAAAATTTCCTCATTGACAAGTGAGTAAATATAGCTCAAATTCAACACAAGGGCACAGCCCTATGACAGCGGCCCGCCCCCTCCGCGCAACTGGGGGCCGCGAGCGGCTTGCGAAGTAGCCGTATCGTCGAGGGCGAAAACCGGACCGACGTAAAATGGAGCCGGGGACATGAAAGGAGCCGTGGGAACTCAGGAAAGAGTCGACACATCCTTTGCCTCTTTTCCTCCTTTGGGGGAAAGGGGGCTATTCAGGAAGCCGGAGAATCTAGGAAAGAGTGGGGAGAGAGTAGATACATAGAGCTACTGCAATCTTGCCTTTCTGCCTTTCTCTCTTCCAGGCATTCCCGGTAGGGAACGTTTGGAGCCGGAGGTTTGCAGCCTCTGGGGAACATCAGCTCGTGACAGATCATCACGGCCTGCTCTTTGACAATGTGCCCCTGTGAAACCCCGTCCGATGGCAAGGCAAGGGTGGAGGGAAACACGGGTTGCCGTGGTGGCAGCCTGTGAAACGTCACCGATGGGAGCTGCTGGCAAACGTCAACAGCTCCTGCGATGAAATTTCTGTTTCGTGCGCTGGTCGGTATGCCCCACGCACGGGCAGGTCTCTCGCCTGCCTCACCCTCGCCGCGATGTTGTCGCTCTCGCCTCTCTCGCGGGTCTTCGGGGCCGATATGTCAAAGAACTGTGGTTCTTTCCGTTTTGGAAATACCCTGTGGCTTTCTCCCTGCCGTCGCCTGCTTTCCCGCTCCCAAGGGCTTGCGGCTTGCCGTGCTCGGTACGCTTCGCCGTCAGCTCCGGTTCCTGCTACTCGCTGGCGTCTGCCAGACTGTTCGCGTTCCCCGTCGCTGTTGAGATATTTATATACAAAAGTATGCAAACAGGTCAAGAAAAAAGATACAAAAGAATACAAACAGGGTAAAAAAATATCGCCAACCGACGACAAAAAATCCCGCGCGAGGCGGGCGAAGGAGGACAAATGACCTATTCTGATATGGCTGTGATTTTTTATGTACTGGTGGCGGCGTTTATGTTCTGGCTACAGGACAGAGAGATTGAAAAACTTAAGGATGCGATTTCAAATATAAAAATAAATAAAAATATTGATGAAGAAAGTAAAAAAGATGAAAAAGAAAGTGAAAATTTTGAAGATATTCTTGAAATAATAAAAAATGATTTTTCAAAATATGAAATTTGTGATGGGAAAATAACACTCAAACTCAAAGTGAGAGTGTGTGATGCTGATGGAAATAAAAAAATAACCTATGTTGTGGACGACCCTGTTGTTGTTATTGATGTTTGCTTAGCCAAGTAACTTTAGAAAAAGGAGTAAACAATGGGTAATGAACTTGCATGGGAAATTATGAATCTGTGCGAAGGTAAAAAGTCTGAAGAGGTATACTACGCTCTTAGCATAGTTAAACTTTGGGTAGAACAAAATTCAGTTATCCCTTCAAAATCTGCAATAAAAAATCCTGTTCGTAATGTTCTGACGAACAGGATTGAGTCTGATGAATAAATGTTAAATTGTTTCTTCACCAAAGAAGAATGGAAGTTGACGTTTTTTATATTCTTCAGTTATCAAGCGTCCTGACTTACGTCTTATTTCGTATGCCTTTTTAATCGCTTCATCTGAAGATATTGATTCTTTTGTCATAATTATGGCAGCCGTTTCCGTTATATTATTGACTGCCATCATTCCGAAAAGACGTTCCAACTGTTCTTCTGTCATGTAACAACCTCCTTTGGTTACAAAAAAAGCCCGGCTCATCACCGGGCTTCATTTTTATAGGGCTACCGCGTACCAGCGCACGCGTCCGTGGACAACGAAAGTTTCCAGGTCAGGGCCTTCGACTGGGATATCAGCATATTTAGGATTTTCACTTCGCAGGATCAGCCCTTTGAGCGTCTTCTGCACCCGCTTGACCCTCAGTTCATCCCCTAGAGTGACAACATAGATATGCCCGTCCATGACATCGACGTCGGACTTGTCGATCAAGAGCGTTCCGCCGGCCTGAAAGAGCGGCTCCATGGAATCGCCCACAACGTCCATCAATACGGCGTTTTTCGCGGAAATGTGCTGCATGCACATGTAGTCCTTGCGAAAGGCATATAGCCCTTCGATGTCTCCGTCTGTTTCCAAAGAAGCCCCAGCCCCGGCCTTCGCCACGACCTTTGGCACAAGGTCATAATCAATCATTTTTTTATCTGGGAAATTAACCGTGACACCTAAATAATCCAAAAGCGGGCCAACGGTTTTTAACGACGGAGAACGCTGCCCCAGAATCCACTTGTATAAAATATCGGGATTGATTCCAGCGGCTTTTGCTGTCGGTCGTATCGAGTCGCTGACCTGATCCTTCAAAAAATCCATGATGGCTTCGTCGAATTTCTTCATGCGAAAACTCCTGTTTTGAAAGATACCGGAAAAATATACAGTCGTATATAAAAATAATGTATATTTTTTCTTTGCCTTTTTGAATACTTTTGTATATACTGCTACCATGAAAACATTTCGAGAACTTTTTGAGGAAAGGGGGCTCACCCCGTCAAAAGCGGCAAGGGTAACTGGGATGCCTAGTGTTACCATCGCCTCTCACTATTATGGCGCGAGAAAAATTTCCCCTGAGTCAGCAATAAAATATGAAAAGCTCTTGGGGATTCCGCGATGGGAAACGAGGCCTGATCTGTGGAGTAAACCAGAATAAAAAAAGCCCCGGATGGTACCAAACCCGGGGCTAGGTGAAGGCACGTCGGCCTTCCGAATTGCAAGAAAAGGATATCAAAGTGTCCGAAAAAGTCAAAGGAATTTTGCTCCGAGAGGAGACATTGGAAGCCATGCTCGCGCTTTCCGATGAACAGCGGGGGAAGCTAATTCTTGCGCTGTTCGCGGACTCCGGGATGTGTTCGGCTCCTGAGCTTGATCCTATGACGCGAGTTGCCTTTTTGTGCATCGTGCCGGGAGTCAGAAGAGCACAGGAAGATTCTTACCGGAGATACACCGCGAACGTCGAGAACGGCAAAAAGGGTGGAAGACCAAGAAAGCAACCGGTTCAAGAAACAAATGAAGAAACCGATGGGTTAACCGAAAAACCCATGGGTTTTGAAGATGAAACCCAAAAACCTAAACCAAACCAAACCAAACTAAACCAAACCAATATTAATATAGACACTCTTTCAGAGTGTATGTCGGGACAAAGCCCCGACGACCCCTACATGCCGGAAGAATCCGAGAGTGAAGAGCACCAGGCAAAGCGTCCCGCCTGCCCGGTGAAGGAGATCGTGGCCATGTACCACGACATCCTTCCGGAACATCCCAGAGTCGAGATCATCAACGCGCAGCGCCGTGGGGCGATCAATGCCCGGTGGGCAGACATCGGCAACCGCCTCAAGGAAAAGGGTAGCGAAGACAGCCGAGAAATCAGGCTTGAGTATATGCGGCAGGTCTTCCTCAAGGCATCCCGCTCTTCGTTCCTCACGGGGCACGTCGCAGGCCGTGACGGGAAACCGTACATGGTGACGCTAGACAAGCTGATGAGTCCTTCCGGCTTCATCGGCGTCATAGAGGGGAGGTACAATGACCGCTGAGAAAACGTACCTCTCCGAAGTCCGGGAAGAGGCGGAAAGATATCTGTGTGGCGGCGTGGTCGTGGCCGATCTGACGGAAGAGCAGCTCGACGTGATCATTTCCGAATGTCCGCGTGGCACCGTGAAAGGAGTAGGCTTTTCCGACGTCTGGGACAGTGTGTGCGATCTGCACAAATCTGGGCGCAGAGTAACGCCTGAGAGTGTCAGTGATGATCTTTCGAGCAAGTATGCGTCTGGCGCGATAAAAAGCCTTCTGGATGGCGCGTGGCTTGCGGAACTGTGCATGGTGGGCGGGTACGCCGCGCTTTCGGCAATCGCGTTTTTCGCGGACAAGGTGGCCGAGATCGAGCGCAAGACGCGGCTGTTCTCCGTCTTCTCGCATGCGGCTTCTGAGCTCACCACGGTCGGCGCTTCTGCCGATGACGTGATGACGACAGTGAAAAAAGGCATCGAGCAGGAAGAGACGGTCGGCACGGAGGAAGCGAGCCTTGCAGCCCTCATGGACTCGATTTTGGCCGACGTGGAAGCGGGGGAAGGGGCGCGGCCCATCCCGACGCCGTGGGCGAATTTGAACGCCGTTTTGAAGGGCGGCGTGGCTCCGGGTGAGCTTGTGGTGCTGGCGGCCCGCCCCGGTATGGGCAAAACGGCCATGGCCGGGTGCTGGGCGGTCGAGGTGGCCCGCAATGTGGGGCCGGTGCTGTTCGTGAGCTGCGAGGTCAAAGACAAGATCTTGGGCGCGCGGATGCTGGCCAGAGAGGGACGCATTGATAACCGCGCTTTCCGCGAGGGGCTGGGGAACAGCACGACGCTTCTCCCGAAGATGCGAGAGGCCGCGGCGGCCCTGCGGGGGCTTCCGCTTCAGATTGTTGACTCGTCGTGCCGAATCGTGACGCCCGCGGTTGTGCGGAAGCTGGCGCGGAAGATCAAGGGCGGCCCGGCGCTCGTAGTGGTGGACTACTTGCAGCTCATGGAACCGGATTCAAAAAATGCCAACCGGGAGCGCGAGATTGCCGATATGTCGCGCAGCATGAAGCGGCTGTCCGTTGAACTGAGTTGCCCGGTACTGCTGCTAAGTCAGCTCAGTAGAAAGTCGGAAGAATTGAACCGCGAACCTATCCTTTCCGATCTGCGCGAATCTGGCGCCATAGAACAGGACGCCGACATAGTCATCATGCTCCACGCTGACAAGCGCGACGCGCAGGGCAAGGACGTGCCCTTGAAGGCTTTGGTTCGCAAGGGCCGCAGTTCCGGCACTGGGTGCGCTGATTTGCTCTTTGAAAAGGCGTTTTCCGATTTCCGCGTCAACGACGGCTACCGCGCAGACCATAATCGTGCGGAAGAGTTCAAGTTTTAGGGGGCAAGTATGAGCTGCATGAATGAATGTCGTCGATGTCATGAGATGTTTCTTGCCGTTCGTAGCAATGTCGGTTTTTGCCCGTCCTGCCGAGCCGAAAGACAGAGAGAGTATGATGCCGAGAGAGCCCGGGCAAGATACGCCCTCCTGCACCCGAAGAAGGAACGCTTCTGTGCAGACTGCGGGAAGCCGCTGGACAGCATCCACGCCGAACGCTGCCCGTATTGCGCGTCCGTTCGCCGGCTGTTCACGGCACGGGAGTACGCTCGAAAAAAGCGAGAAGAAGCACGGGCGGCCAGAGCCACACAACTCAAACCGAAGGTGAAGAAGACCATGGACGAGGCGATCATTCGGTCGAAGAAGGCGAACGTGAAGATCGAAAAGGCTCATATCGAACGTGAGAAGGATGCCCGTCAGAAGGCTGCACAGGAAGAAAAGCGCATCGCCGCAGGCGTCGCCCTACTGAAAGATATTTACGCCCGAAGGCAGGAGATGAAACGGCGGATTGAAGAAAAAAAGTCGTTGCCATCATACCCTTGTGTCTGTGAGGGCGATTGCGCTGCATGGACGCGGCGCGATTGGTGGTAGTTCCCGGGACCGTGGAAAAACCCGCTTGACCTCGGCGGGGATGTGAGACCTGAACTCTCATACCAGGGTAACGGCCAAGACCGCGCGACCTCGCGTGGGACGGCGGGCGGAGCCGATAGTTTCATCAGAAACACCGCCGCTCACCATTGCAAAGGAAGTGTCATGACTACACTGCACGAGAATAAGGACTTCTGGGAAGGCCGTGGACGCTTGAAAATGAAAAATATGATCGAAGATAAGGGAGCGGGTAAAAACGTACAGCAGAAAGATCGTGGGCGCGTTCTTTTGCGTGCTCTCGATGTCATCAACGGAGAGAGACAGCAGCAGTACGGCAATCCGGAGGACTCGTTTTCTGAAATCGCCGTTCTTTGGAATTGGTGGATCGGCGGTCGGCTCAATGCCACGCTGACAGCTCAGGACGTGGCCATGATGATGGCACTCATGAAACAGGCGAGGGAGAAAAACGGGGCCGGTAAAGCCGACAATGTTGTGGACTGCTGTGGATATCTGGGGCTTTACGAAGACATGAGGGAGGGGACGAGATGACGTTGAACGAGTTTCAGAACGAAGCAGAAAAGGTCATGGAGCCTTATTTTGACAGTGTAGATCACTGCGCCATTGTGCTCGGGGAAGAGGCTGGCGAGGTGCTCGGCAAGGTCAAGAAGTGGGGCAGGGATACTGACTTTCAGCCCGATGCAAAGCTCTTTCAGGACATCAAGGCGGAACTCGGCGACGTCCTGTGGTGTGTGGCTCGGATGTCCACGCAGTGCGGGTGGACGCTGGAAGAGGTGGCGCAGGCGAACTGCCGGAAGATGGCGGACAGGAAAAAGCGCGGAGTTCTTCATGGCGAGGGGGACAACCGGTAATGAACATCACTGCTTTCATTATCGGTATAACTATTGGAATAGTTGGAATTTATTTTATGACGGACAAAAAATGAGCGCGACTGACTGGGATGAGCTTATCTGCTGTGCCGTTGTCGGTATGGCTGGCGTAGGAATTGTATGGTGGACGTGGCATGGTGGAAGGTGGTGGTAAATGTTTGAGAAAAGAAAAGTTGTGTGCGCATGTGGTGCTGAATTTTTCACGCGAAGCTCAAACAAAATACGTTGTGATAAATGCCAGGCCAAGCATCATAAAGAGGCTATGCGTAAAATTTATGCCCAGAGAAAGGAACGTTTGGCTCTTTGCCCAAAGAAAAAAAAGGAGCCTGTGGGAAGAAAAAGGGCTGTCATTGTTCCAGAGCATGAGCTCGTGATGACATGTCCATGGGAAGAAGGCCGTTTGCCGGAATCTGTGCGTATGAATCAGGTGTGGGGATGAGCCGCTATGACGTCTGCCCCAGATATCCGCACGGGTGTTTCAAGTGTATCTGGTATCTTGGGACGGAACATATATTTTTCTGCGGGGCATACAACTGGAAGGCCTTTGGGGCGGCAGTAGTTGACGTGGAAGTCAAAAAAGAGCCGGAAAAGGAGCGTGGCGCATGGTGGAACGGGCGAAAAAGCCGGTAGCGAGTGAGTCTCAGGAACAAGCAGCTGTTATTGAATGGTGGCGTTTTGCGCACAAAAAGTATGACGTGCCTGAGTGCTCACTGCTTCACATCGCAAATGAAGGCACTGGGAGCGCCGCTCGTGGACGCTTGCAGAAGAAGCAAGGTGTGAGGGCAGGTGTTGCCGATCTGTTCCTCTCCGTGCCTCGTGGTTCGTTTTCCGGTCTTTGGATTGAAATGAAGCGGAAGGACGGGCAAGTGCGTCCAGAGCAGCGCGAGTTTCTCAACCAGATGCAGGTGCTCGGTTACGATTGTTCCGTGTGCCGTGGTGCGGAAGCCGCACGCGAAGTTATAACGGCATACATGACGCAGGTGTAATGAATGCGTGTCTGCCTGTATTGCGGTGAGCCGCTGCCGGCTGGATGTTCGTCTAGGCGTGTGTACTGCTGCATAGAACACCGGCGGCAGTATCAGAACGAGAGACGGAGAGACGAGAGGGCGGAAGCGGCAGAACTGAGACAGGCAGACACAAGCCCTATGTCTGATCCGTGGTCACGGTGTGACCTCGACGAATGGAGCGTGGAAGAAATCTACGCCAATGCGCTGCTTGATCCGGCGCCGATATCGGAGGAGGCGGACGCTCTGGCCGGGCCGCTTGTGACGGCAAGGCCGGGAAAGGCGGAGAAAGGCTGGAAAAAGAACTGGCTGTGGTTGTGGTGACACTGTGCCGCGCGGATTTTTCATTTTACGCTCTCTGAAAAGGGAGCGTTTTTTATGCGTATCGAACATCATCCGAGATTCCTTGATCAGCTCAAAAGGCACGAGGGGCTCCGCTTGGAAGCATATGTGTGCCCGGCCGGAGCCCTGACCATAGGTTACGGACACAACCTCGATCAGCATCCGGTTCCGAACGTCGGAGAAGAGGGCGACAGGATAAGCAGGGCGGAAGCCGACAAGCTGCTGGAACTGGACGTGAAGGCCTGCGGGCAGGAGTTGGACAGGGCTTTTCCCTGGTGGCGCAATCTCAATGAACCCCGGCAGGCGGTGCTTCTCAACATGTGCTTCAACCTAGGTCTGACGAAGCTTGCGAAGTTCACGCGGATGTGGGCGGCCCTGGAGTCGGAGAATTACATGCGGGCGGCCGACGAAATGCTGGACTCGAAGTGGAAGAGCGACGTGAAGGGACGCGCCTATGAGCTGGCCGCCCAGATGCAAACCGGGGAGTGGCAGAAAGAAGCCTGATGTTGACGGTGTGTCATATCAAAGAAAAGGAGAAATTCCATGGAAGAAATCATCACTGAGCTTTTCGGCAGTTACGCGGGCCTTGTGCTTTCCGTCATGGGTGTGTGTGCGGCGGTGGCCGCGCTTCTGCCTGCGCCTTCGGAGTCGAGCGGAGTGATATACCGCACGGTGTACAAGCTTCTCAATCTGTTGGCCGTGAATGTGGGCAAGGCGACCAATGCCGATGACGCCGCCGCCAAGGTCGCGAAGGCGGGGAAGTAGATGTGGACTGGGCGGCCTTTCTCGCGTCTCTTCTTGAAGCCGGTCTGCGTCTTCTGGAAAAACTGGACGCGGCCACCGCTGCTGAGTTTCGCCGTCGTGTTGCTGATGATGGTGCCGGGGTGCTGCTCGACCAGCTCAATCCCGGCGCCGACTCTGCCAGTTCTGACAAGTCTGCAACGGCTGGAGCTGAACGGAGTGCCGGGCGTGTGGATGAGCAGTAGCGACGCCGGACGTCTGGCGCAGTGGATTTATGACGTGACCGGGGAGGCGGGACAGTGAATCAGGTGGGCAGAGACGGCGCAGAACACGCCGCAGAATACATCGAAGCCGTGCGGGGAACATGGCCCCTTGTGTCCCTCGCCGGAGCTGTCGCGCTGGCGTCGGCTCTTCATCAGCTCAAGCGAGGATACAAGCAGAGAACACGGGCGCAGCAAGCCGTGACGGTATTTCTCAACGCCGTTCTGACGACCTCCCTAGCCGTGGGCTGTGTTCTTCTGCTTCCGCTTGCTGTACCCGACGTGACGCCGGAAATACAGGTGGCCGTGGCCGTCATTCTGGCCGGACTCGGAGGGGAAACGGTGAAGCAGTGGATTTTGAAGCGCCTCGGTCTCTCTGTCGTCGACCTCATGAACCCTGACGACATTAATGACATCAGGAAGACTATGGATCCGGAGACGAGGAAGAAACATGCGGAGCAATGTCCGTTCCGGGAAGACGAATGCGCGGATAGAAAAAAATAATTTGCGCTGGGGATGTGCCGCACGTTTTTTTTGTGTTTCGCTTGTTTTGACTGCCACGGCGGCATATCACCCCGGCCGCCTATCGTCCCGACTCCGGGAGTACAGGATAAGCAGCCGCCTTTCTCGAAAAGGTCCGTATCAAGGCGAGAGTGACGGGCCGCCCTTAGCAGGGATGTCTCTCGGTGGTGCAAGGCAGGGCTGATATATCGTGGCAGGTAGGAGAGTTTCTTTTCGGGGTGCTTGTAGTGGGTGTGATGTATGGCGTTGACACAGAAGCAGGAAAGTTTCTGCGCCGAGTATGTGAAGTGCGGCAATGCCGCTGAAGCATATCGAAGCGCATATAAGTGCGAGAAGATGAAGCCGGAATCCGTGTGGAGTCTGGCTTCGCGTCTGATGTCCAACGTCAAGGTCATGTCAAGGGTGCAGGAATTGCGCGACGCTGCGGCCAAAGAAGCACAGGTAACGCTTGAGGGGCATCTCAATAAACTTGCGGAGTTGCGTGATATGGCCATCGAGGAAGGTCAGCTTTCCGCAGCGATCACCGCTGAGGTCTCCAGAGGTAAGGCGGCCGGTCTGTATACTGACAAAGTAAAGGCCGAAGTGTCCGGAGCTAACGGCAGTCCTTTGTCTTCTGAGATTGTCGTAAAGTTTGTGGAGCCTGAACGCCATGACGGTTGACGCTTCGCTCCCTGCCGCATTCTCTGAGCTGTTCCGACCGCACAGATACAAGGTTTTCTATGGCGGTCGCGGCGGGGCAAAGTCTCGGTCTTTTGCGCGTGCGCTTCTCATTATAGGCACGCAGAAGCCTGTTCGTGTGCTCTGCGCTCGAGAGATTCAGCTTTCCATCAGGGACTCGGTAAAAAGACTGCTGGACGATGAAATAGAGCGCCTCAACCTTGGCGGCTTTTATACGTCCACGGATGCGGAAATCAGGGGAGCAAACGGAAGCCTGTTTATCTTCTCCGGGCTCAAGAGCTCTCCTGAAAAGATCAAGAGCTTTGAAGCCCTGACGCATTGTTGGATTGAAGAAGCTGAAACAGTTTCTGAACGGTCGCTTGATTTGCTCGTGCCTACCATGCGAGCTCCCGGCTCCGAGATATGGATGAGTTTCAACCCTGATCGGATTCATTCACCAGTCTGGCAGAAGTTCGTGGTGCATGAGGCTCCTCCTGGAGCGTATGTGCGAAAGGTCGGCTGGCGTGACAATCCGTGGTTCCCGGACGTGCTGCGGCAGGAAATGGAGCATTGCAGGCAGACTGATCCTGAAAAATATGACCATGTGTGGGAAGGCAATCCGAAGCTCATTGCTGAAGGTTCCTACTACGGCAGGCTGCTGCAGGAGGCTGACAGGGCAGGACGTATAGGCCGTGTTCCCGTGGAGCCGAACCTGTTGGTCAATACATCGTGGGACCTCGGTGTTTCTGATTCTACGGCCATCTGGTTTTTCCAGTATCTGCCGGTCGGGCGTTTCGGTGAATGGCGGTTCATCGACTATTACGAGGCGGCAGGAGAAGGTCTTGCCCACTATGCTGAGGTGCTGGCCAGAAAAGGGTACAGGTACGGCCAACACATTGCTCCCCACGACATTGCCGTTCGAGAGCTGGGCGGCGGTAAAAGCCGCATAGAGACAGCGCGCGGCATGGGCATAAACTTCACGATCGCCAAAAACATACCGGTCATGGATGGCATAGAGGCCTGCCGGCAGGTGATCGGCGCGGCGTGGTTCGACAAGGAACGCTGCGGGAACGGCTTGTCATGTCTATGGGGCTATCAGCGCGAATATGACGACGTGCACGCGTGTTTCAAAACGTCTCCTCTGCATGATTGGACTTCTCACGGGGCTGATGCGTTCCGCTATGCCGCGGTGGGATTTGTGTCAGAAAGTAGTAAGAAGTTCGCGCCGTTGCCTGCGCGTAAAAACTTGAGAGTCTGCTGATGAACGTAAAAGAAAGAAATGACCGTATCCGCCGTGTGATCGTAAGGGAGATGGAGCAGTGCATGGGCATTGACGGCTCTAAGCTCTCCAGTGAACGCACGACTCTGAAAAAGCGGTATCTCGGCTATGGCTACTCGGTCGATGATGACAGAGAAAGCAAGGGGCTTTCCACATACGTTGACCGCACGGTGATGGAGTCCGTGGAATGGGCTAAGCCTGGGCTTATGCGCGTATTCTGCGGTGATGAGATCATCAGATTCGAGCCGAAGACGCCGCAGCAGGAACAGGCTGCTACCGATGCCACACTGTACGTCAATCAGATTGTGTTCGGCCGGCGCATGTTCTCGCTTGTGCATGACGTGCTGGCCGATGGTCTCTATCAGCGCGTGGGCTGGTGCATCGCACATTGCCCGGAGCGGGAAGAGCAGAAGGTGCACCAGTTCTCCGGGCTCTCGGAACAGGAGGCCATGGCGTTGCTCATGGATCCGTCGCTGGACATGGAAACGCCGGGCGCGGTTGAGGTGCAGCAGTACCAGACTCCGCAGGGCGTGCTGTATGACATAACCGTCCATCAGACGGTGAAAACGCGGGACATTCAGATTGATCCCGTTCCCTCGGAAAATGTCGTCGTTTCTGCCGACGCTCAGGATGTGGAAAAAGCGCGTTTCATCGCTCACTGGGAGATAAAGACGGCAAGCGATCTGCGCAGGGAAGGATATTCTCAAGCTGTCATTGAAGAGCTCCCGGCACTCGATGATGAGGACATGATGCCGGAGACGGAAGTCGGCCGGAACATCAACGATGTGAATGGTGATGACCGTGACGGACAGAGCCGCGCTACGCGGGAGTATCGCGTCTATGAAGCGTGGTTTGACTTCGACATGAACGGGGACGGTATCGCCGAAAAGGTCAAGGCTACCTACTGCGGGGATGCCGAAGCCTGCCGGGTGCTGAAGGTCGAAGAATGGCCGCTCTATCGCGCTCCTCTTTTCGCCGCCTGCTCCGTGCCTATGCCGCATCAGGTCGTGGGGCTATGCCTGGCTGATCTCGTGTCCGACGTGCAGGACCTGCGCACGGAAATGACGCGGCAGTATCTGGACAATCTTGCTCTCTCCAATCAGGGCGAGCTTGTGGTCAATGAGGGCATGAGCGGGCAGGTCGAATATGACAGCCTTCTTGCCCGTGGGGTGGGTGCCGTGCATCGGATCAAGGGTGACGCGACTATTACTCCTCTCCCTGTGGCTACTTCGTCCGGCGATGCTCTGGCAGGTCTCCAGATGAGCGCGGAGCTTATCGAGCGCAGGACGGGAATTTCCAGCCGCACCCAGAGCATACAGGCCGATACGCTCCAGAACACGGCCACAGGCGCGAGTATCATGGAAGAGGCCATAAATCAGCGCTTGGAACTGATTGCCCGCGTCTATGCCGAAACGTTTTTCAAGCCGCTTGGAAGGTACATTCTGCACCTGCTGCACAGGTATCAGGACAAAGCGATTCAGCTCCGATTGAAGGGCCGCTTCATGGCATTTGACCCGCGCAAGTGGGACCCGGATATGGATATCGCCGTAGCCGTTGGCCTCGGAACAGGCAACCGGAGCAAGCTGCTTGCAGCCTATCAGCAGATTTTACAGATCCAGCAGGGATTCATTACCCAACTCGGGAAAAATTCTCCTGTGCGGCTCGCGAACGTGATTTACACCTGCCACAAAATGGCGGAAGCGGCCGGTCTGGAATCTCCTGAACGGTTCTTCGGAACAGAGGAGGATGCCAAGCGCGCAGAGCAGGCTATCCTGAACGCCCCTCCTCAGCCTTCACCGGAGCAGCAGAAGCTCCAGCTTGAACAGCAGAAGGCGCAGGCAAAGCAGCAGGCCGACGCATGGAAGGCGCAGACCGACGCACAGCGCAAAGCCTTTGAGACGCAGAGCAAGATAGCGCTCGAAAAGCAGAAGACGGAAGGCCAGCTTGCCTTGAAAGCCATGGAAATGAGCATGGAGCAGCAGCTTGACGCTGAAAAGATTCGAGCCGGTGAACGTGGGGCCGGTCTTACCAATATTCGTGGAGTTGGGGGCATGTGATGACGCACGAAGAACGCATGGAAGCCCTTGAGGCGGGGCGCATTCTGCAAAGCCATGTATTCCGGCGTGTATTCGACAGGCTGGACGCAAAATATGTGCAGGCATGGCGGGCAAGCTCCGACAGTATCAAGCGTGAGGACTGGTGGTATATGCAGCGTGCGCTTGCCGAGGTAAAAAAAGAGCTTTTCCACGAGTTACAGTGTGCCGCGCTGAACGAAAATGGTAAGGATGAAATATTGAACGCGGCAGTAAACGCCGTAAAGGAGCAAAAGAATGGAAGAAAATCTTGAACATGGCTTTGACGCTGGCAGCGAAAGCTCCGATTCCGGCGTGTACGACGTGGACGCCATTGCCGATATGCTCAGCAGCGGCGAAGATGACGGGGAAGGTTTTGATGACGTCCATGAAGCAGAGGAAAATGTAAGCGGGGACGACGCTGAAAATGAAGAGCCCGCGGATGGCGAGGGTGACGGTGACGCCCAGACGGAAGAGGCTCCTGACGTTCCCATGCCTGAGGGGTGGGAAGAGGCCATGTGGCAGGGGCTGACGCCTGAAGTAAGGAACGCCGTACACGCCCGTGAGCAGGCTCATGCTCAGGCTATGGCACAGGCCTCCGCCGTGCAGCAGCAGGAGCGTCAGAAACAGGAGCAGTTCGCCATTGCCGCTAACGCCCAGATCCAGCAGGCGCTTGCTACCATGAAGCAGATCGTGGAAGGCGAGTATGGCGGCGTGGACTGGAACGGTCTCGCTCAGACTGATCCTGCTACCTACATCAAGCTCCAGCAGGCATATAATGCCCGTATGGGGGCTATCCAGCGTGTGCAGCAGGGGGTTGCCCAGCAGGTCAAGCAATATGAGGCTGAACGTGCACAGGAAGCACAGAAGGCCATGGCCGCAGAGTTTGCTCAGGTGCAGCCTGAGATCAAGGCGCTTATCGGTGCGGGTTTCGACGGGAAGACGTTCGCTTCCGATATGGCGCGGTACATGGCTGAACAGGGGTGTCCCGCTCAGGTGATCAATGGTCTGTCCAAGGGGTACGAGGTCAGGATGATTGCCAAGGCCATGCTTTACGACAAACTCATGACTCAAAGAGCGGCGGCTGCCAAAAAGGTGGCTGAGGCTCCTAAAGTGCAGGCTCCGCGTGGTGCGGCTCCTGCGGATAACAGTAGGGCCGCACAGGCTCGCGCCCTGCTAAACAAAAATCCGAACAGCACTGACGCGCTTGCGTCGCTGCTCGAGGCGACCATGTAAGGAGGTTCTACATGGCAAATACGGTTTCCGGCCAGCTGAAGGACGCGAGCATCAAGGGCAAGCCTCGCGACCTGATGGACATGATTTTCAACGTTGCCCCCACGGATACACCGTTCCTGACGATGTGCGGCAGGTCCAGCGCAAGCCAGATTACGCACGAGTGGCAGACTGATACGCTGGCCAGCCCTGCGGAAAACTCTGTGCTCGAAGGCGCTGATACGGATACCTTCTCCGAAAGCTACACTACTGAGCTGAATAACAAGACTCAGATCCTGAAGAAGGCAATCAACGTTTCTGGCACTGCGCAGGCCGTAAAGCAGGCCGGCGTTTCCAAGCAGTATTCCTATCAGATGGCACTGCGCATGAAGGAACTGAAAAAGGACCTCGAATACGCACTGCTGCAGAATAAGGTTTCTCGTTCCGACAACGGCTCCAGCGAAGGCCGCCTTATGACTGGTCTGCCTTGTTGGATGCAGGCAAACTACGCGGGCGAAAGCGGCGGTTCCAAGGCGACTCTTCCTGGTACTCCGTGCTCTGCCGGTACGCCTCGTGTACCTACGGAAGCCATGCTGAAAGACCTGTTGACCAGCATTTATAACGCTGGCGGCAATCCCGACCAGATCATGATGGCTCCAGACATCCGCGTGAAGATGAGCGAAGTGCTCAGCGGTGGTGCTACTAAGATCGAGAAGGCCGAACGCAAGAGGGCTACTGCCGTCATCGACGTGTATGTCTCCGATTTCGGCAGCCTCAAGCTCGTTCCGAACCGTGTTCAGGCCTTTGAGCCTTTCTCGAAGACCTGCGCCTTCGTGCTCGACCCGCAGTATTGGAAGGTCGCATACCTGCGCGGTTTCAAGGAAGAGCGCCTTGCCGTGACCGGCGACTCTATGAAGGGGCATATCCTCGTGGAATGTACGCTTGAAGCCCGTAATGACGCTTCTTCCGGTGTGCTGGCTGACCTAAAGTCCGCATAAGATACAACACAATATTCCAGAGATTGGGCGGCAGAGAAAACTGCCGCCTTTTTCTGTGCCGCGCTTAGTGATTGTGCCATGCTGGGGAAAAAGGGAGGTCACATGGCCGTATCGAACTACAGCACGAACCCGGATCAGAATACGACGATTTCGGGGATCAACATTGCCGAGGGATGTCCGCCTTCGGGGCTGAACAATGCGGTGCGTCAGCTCATGGCGGATGTACGCGCCTATGCTAATGTTGTGGACGCACGCAAGACTTTGCCGTCGCAGAGCGGGCAGTCGGGCAGATTTCTCACAACCAACGGGACGACGGCAAGCTGGGCCGTGGTCAAGGGGCATACCGTAAGTACGGCGTCGCCGTCCGGGGGATCGGACGGGGATGTGTGGATTCAGTACGTCAACTGACGGGGGAGGCATGGAAGAATATCTTTTGACGTGGGACGGCGCGGAAGGGCGCATCATTTCCGGGGGCTTCCGCCTGATGACGGACGAACGCTTTGCGCTACCCTTCGACTACGAGGCGCTGTATTACGAACCCGAAGCGGGCAACGCGTTCATCATGGAAAGGATCGGGGAAGGTTCTGGAGAAGCGGCCGGAGAAGTGTCCGGGTCTCGCGTGGCGTCGCGTCGTCTGACGTCGACGGAGATTCAGCAGATCCG
>JAXVQY010000203.1:0-5534 GCA_037303805.1 bacterium
CCGAACTGAACGAGATAGATATTCGTCTGAGCTTTGAACTGGACCGCCGCATCATCACCGTGGGGAATCTTGAATCTCTCACTCCCGGATATACCTTCACACTGAACTGTGATGTCATGTCGCCCGTGACCATACGGGCAAACGGAAAGGCCATTGCACGCGGCCGCCTCGTGGACCTTGACGGAACCCTGGGCGTTCAGATCGCCGAAACGCTGTAACCGCTCCCCGGAGCCGCGTTCTCATGTCCGACATCAATCCGCTGTATCTCATGGCCGGCCTGTCCCTGCTCGGGCTGGCTCCTTTCTTTCTCATGATGGTCACGTCCTACGTCAAAATCGTGGTCGTGACCTCGCTGGTGCGCAATGCTCTCGGCGTTCAGCAGGTTCCTCCCGCCATGGTCATGAACGGACTCGCCATCATCCTCAGCGTCTTCATCATGGCCCCGGTCGCCATGGATACCGCCGACATCGTCCGCAATCTTCAGGTCCCTGCCCGACCGGGTTTCTCCGATATTCTCGATGTGGCAGAAAAGGCCTCTCCCCCGCTTAAACGTTTTCTTGCCGCCAATTCCGATGAAAAAGTAACCAACATGTTCATGGGTACGGCCAAACGTATCTGGCCGGCGGAACGCCACAATCTGATAAGCAAGGACAATCTGCTCATCATGATTCCGGCCTTTACCATCTCGGAACTCACCAAGGCTTTCCAGATAGGCTTCGTTCTCTATCTTGCCTTCGTCGCCATAGATCTCATCATTTCCAACATTCTGCTCGCCATGGGCATGATGATGGTTTCCCCCACGACCATCTCTCTGCCGTTCAAGCTGCTGCTCTTTGTCACGCTTGACGGCTGGCTGAAAATCAGCCAGGGCCTGATGCTCAGTTATCAGTAACACAACGGAGGTTTCCCGTGCAGATCAATACCACTGTTCAGGACGGCGTGTCCGTCACCAAAATTTCCGGACGCATGGATGCCACCACGGTTTCGGAATTCAACGAAGAATGCCAGAACCTGCTGAAATCCGGAACCGGACGCATCATCATTGATCTCGAGGGGCTGGAATACATCAGCTCCGCCGGTCTTCGCGGTATCCTGACCATGGGAAAGGCATGCAAGGCCGCAGGAACGGCACTGGCCTTCTGCTCCATGCAGAACATGGTGGCGGACCTGTTCAAGCTGTCGGGATTTACGTCCATCCTCAAGGTCTATCCGACTCTTGACGATGCCCTTGCAGGAATGCGCTGAACAGCCGCCTTCCCGTCACGACAGTTCGGCAGCGGAGCAGATCGAAACCGCATCGGCAGCACTCTGATGCGGGACTGACGTTCCTCCCTCCCCGAAAGTTCCTCTTTCTCCATACCGCAGGAGGCCGACATGCCACAGCTTCATGTTCCTGCCAGACTGGAACAGCTCGCCGGCGTCAATCATTTTCTTTCCGAAAACATTCCGGCTCGTTTTCTTCCCGTACTGCTCAATCTGGAACTGGTGACGGAAGAACTGCTGGTCAACGTTTTCAGCTATGCCTATCCGGAAGGAACGACCGGCAATGCGGAAATCGCGTTGCGCGAAGTTTTCTTCGACGGACAGGATATGCTGTGCTTTTCCGTCAAGGACTGGGGATCGCCCTTCAATCCTTTTGCCGAGGCGCCCTCCCCCGATCTGACGCTGGATACGGAAAGTCGTCCCATTGGCGGACTGGGAATCCATCTCATCCGCAACGTCACGACTCATCAGGCCTATTCACGCGAAAACGGAACCAATCATATCGACGTCTATTTTTCCCTGCCCGAACAGGAATGATCACACCCTTGCCGAACAGAAAAACATCTTCAGAAAAAAGAAACACCTTCGCCGCCCGACCGTGTTTTTTCTGCCTGTCCGTCGCGCTGCTTCTTTTTCCCGCCAGCGGACATGCCGGAAAAATCCTCTCGGAGGAAATCAGCGTCACGGAAACCAGCGTTCTGGACCGAAAGCATGTTCAGGAATTCCTCATAGACAGCATGGATGTGGCCAGTCTTTCTCCCTCCGCCCGTTTTCTGGCCATGCCCCGTCCCATGATCACGCCCGAGCTGGCCGGAGCCATCCATGACGGGACACGATACACGGCCCCGGAAGAATGGAAACGCATCATCCGCAAGGCGGCACAGACCTACGGACTTCCGGAATCGCTCATCGCCGCGGTCATCAGGACGGAATCAGCCTTTCAGGCCCGCGCCGTATCCCCGAAGGGAGCCCGCGGAGCCATGCAGATCATGCCCGAAACCCAGAAGGAACTCGGTCTCGAAGATCCGTATGACGCCGAAGCCAACGTCATGGCCGGAACCTCCTTCCTGCGCCGCCAGCTCGACCGTTTCGGCTCTCTCGATCTGGCTCTCGCCGCCTACAACGCAGGACCGGCCAATGTCGTGAAGTACGGAGGAATACCGCCTTTTCCGGAAACACAGGAATATCTGCGTCTGGTGACGGCCAACAGAAACGCCCATGACGGAACGGATCATCCGGAAAACGGATCTTCTTCCCGCAGAAAATGATCGCCATCGGATTCCGCGACGGCCCCCGGCAGAAGACGGAAACACGGGAAAGCCCCTTGCCGCCGAACGGAATCATTCAGGAAAACAGCCATGAACAAACTTTTCGTCGCTCTTTTGGGAACAGGAATTGCCGCACTCATTCTCGCCATAGGCTGCGGATCATGGCTGTTTCTGCAATCATGGGAGGAAGGAAAACGTCTTGAACGCCAGAACAGAGAACTGGCGGCCTCTCTGGAAGCCTCCCGCATCCGTCTGGAAAATTTCTGTGAATATCCTGCGGAGGCGCTGTGCAATCTGGAGGATCAAAAGGGAAGCGTCAGCAGCGCCATGAGCGGTTTTGCCGGAGCGACGCCCCGGACGTCCCTGCCTGAGGTCCCGTCTTCCGCGATACCGGACAGCTCGGCTTCTTTGCCTGACGGACGCCCCGATGCCTCCGAAGCGGAAACCTCTTCTTCCATGACTCCGAACGAGACCGGCCCCGGGTCCGCCGCCGCCTCGCCCGAAGCGCAGGCGTCCGCGGAAAAGACGGCTGCTCCGCAGATGCAGCCGACACCCTCCTCTTCTCCCGAGCTCTCTGTCCGAACGAAAACCGACGTTCCGGCGGCAACCACGTCCGAAAACGATTCCCGGCCGACCGGAAAGAACAAAGAAGTCTCCTCCGACGGACAGGCGAAAAAAACATGGACCTCTCTGGAAGTGAACCGTACTTCCATGACGTTGAGAATCGCAGGCGAAGGCTCGTCGCTTACCGCCGAAGGCCGACTGATGCAGGACCCTCTCCGCTATGAGGTCACGCTGCACGGCAGGTGGAACATCCGCAGCAGGAATCCCGAGAATCAGCTCATCCGTGAATTTCGTCAGGAATTCCGTGAAGGAAACACCATCCTGACGTTTCTTCTCGAAAAGCAGCCTGAGCTCCGGGAGGTGCAACAGGAAGATAAACGTACCGTCGCCATCCGTCTGCGCTGACGCCTCCGGAAGAGTCCTGTCCGAAAACGGGCCCGTCCCGTCGCCTCGGCTCCCGTTCCCGGGCCTCAGTTCTCCAGAAGTTTTTTCAACATGCCGGTGAACGGTCTTGCCATACCGGGAAGTTCAAAGCGTCTTCCCCGTACAAGATCCCTGAGCAAGGCATCGACGCCTTCTCTGTCAGCGGAAATGTCCAGAGGGCGAATCCACATTCCGTCGTCACTGATTTCCGCCCTGGTCAGCACAATGCGCACCTCTTCCGCAAAGCCCAGAGGGCGGACGACCGCCGTCACTCCGCTCATGGTACATCCGAGGTCAAGCACCTCCACATAACGCCCGAGCTGCCGACGGAGAGCTCCCATGACGGCATCGCTCTTCAGCAGCTTGTCAACACCTGCACGCAGCAGATTGGCAGCAGCATCAGTCCTCATGGTCCGTTCCCTTTCCTGCCAGGACGACGGCTTCCCCAAGAATGAACAGCACCTGCGCCGTTGCCTGAAGAAAAAGCATGGCTTCCTCTGCGGGACGTCCTTTCACCGTACCGCTCCATGTCGCCAGTGCCGTAATGCTCCAGTTGCCCTTGATGCAGGCGGCCAGCTTGTCCCCGGCAGGCGTACCTCCGGGCATCCCCGCCAGTTCCAGCGCCGTATCATCAAGAAACTTCATGCCGCGCTCGCGGGAAAGCAGAACAAAGAGATTGCTGTTCAGCAGCTCTTCTCCCACGGCGTCCCACAGATTTGCCGCCGCCGCACCTGCAAAACAACAGGATCCGAGAACGGCCAGCGGCTCCACATGATCATACAGCGAGTGATATTCTCTGATGCAGTGTTCAAAAAACGTACGCACAAGTCCCGAAAGCTCGGGGATGCTGCGAACCGAGTCCTTGAGAAAACCCACTTTCACCGCATCGGCGGCCAGCATGTTCTGCAACCCGCTTCTGTAATCGGCCAGCTCTTTGAGCAGATCCCTGTCCTTATCGCCTTCCATGCAACCTCCTTCGAGCATGAACACCCCTGCAAGGATTCAGAACCAGAAAACGTAGCAGCAAGCACTTGTTCTTTCAAGTCCGCCCTTTCTCCGAGTCCTTGCGGCAGGTATGGAGCCTCATGTCTTCGCCGTTCGCCGGACCGCCTTTCCCATGATTTTACTCATACTCCGGCGCGTCTGCCCCAGACCGTCTCTCCCGATACCGCCGTCCTCTTCTTGGCAGCCCTGTCGGAACATGCTACATAGCAGCAGGCCAAACCGCAGGAGCAGCAAAGCTCTCCGTGGCGGACAGGCCTTTCTGCCGATAGCGGCCGTAGTCTTCAACAACAGAGGATTTCTCATGAAAATCTTTCATTTTTTTGGTGATTCCGTTACCCTCGGCGTGAATGACGCCCCCGCTGGCGGCTGGGTCGCCCGTCTCGCCGGAAAGGCTGCGCAGGCCGGTCTGGAAGTTCCTCCGGACACCTTCTACAATATGGGCGTCCGCAAAAACTCCAGCCGCATGATCATGGATCGCTGGGAAGCGGAATTCAAGGCGCGGACCATAGACGGTGTCCCTTCTTTTCTCCTCTTCTGCTTCGGTACCGTCGACATGGCCTCTCCCAAGGGTTTCCCCAATATTCCCGTAGGAGAATCGGCCGCCAATGCCCGCGAAATTCTCCTGAAGGCCAGAGAATACGGTCCCACGGCTCTGATCAGTGCCCCGCCCGTCAAGGACCCGGAGCATTGTCAGCGTCTTGACGCCCTGTGTACGGCGTACGCCTCCATCTGTGCGGCGATAGAAGTGCCGTTCGTCGATATCTTCCATCCGCTGCTCAAGACCGGCTATGTCCAGGATCTCGAAGACGGCGTACACCCCGGTCCGAAAGGAAACGACTTGATCGCTTCCGCCGTTCTCCAGGCTCCGGAGCTGGCCTCGTGGTTTAAAAAGGAAAAATAATGCTTGACAGGAAGGGCCTCTGCCTATAAATTCCTTCCGTCAAGTCAAGGACAACGTCACCATCGTCTATCCGGTTAGGACAGAGGCCTCTCAAGCCTCCAAGACGGGTT
>JAXVQY010000204.1:0-3468 GCA_037303805.1 bacterium
TACCGGTGCTGGAGAAAGGGCAATAATGAAAAAAAATAAACCCGTGCATGACGGGAAATATCGGGTATCCGTTCAAGGGGGGAAATATGGAGTACAGCGATTCGGTTGATCGCCTCAACAGAATTCTGGTGCGGGCGCATCGTATCATTCAAAAAGAATTGCTCAAACAAGGGGTGGACGATCTGGTTCCTTCTCATGGAGCAGTTCTGGAATATTTGAATCAGGCGGGGATGCCTCAGCCTGTGACTGAACTCGTGGTGGCACTGAAGCGGCCTAAATCTTCCATTACCAAAGCTACGGACTGTCTTGAGCACGGCGGCTATGTATTTAAAAAGCCGAATCCTGGAGACGGTCGAAGCTATCTTGTCGGCTTGACACCGGCGGGAAGCGAAGCTTTGAGCTGTTTTCATGAGGCGTATGCCGTGCTGGAAAAGAAGCTTTTTGCCTCCATTTCAGAGCAGCAGCGTGCGGACTGTATGAGAACGTTGGGGGAAATGGAAAATAATCTTGAGCACTTTCTTTAAAGTGAGATAATCGCATCATGATATCCCGAGTATGATTTGCAGCATCGCCGATGGCACTTTCGTCCACCGGCGTTTTTTAGTCGAAAGTTCCCCGCTGTGTGGAGGGGAGGCTCTAAAAGAAATACCTTTAAATAAGTAAAAAGTTGCGTTACAGGAGAATCCCTTCTCTAGACTGGAAGTCTATGCACAGAAGTGTCTGATGATAAATGGAATGAAAGATGGTTGCATATCCCATTCATTGTTCTTGTACAGAAATTCCGACACAAGCCATATCCGGAAAAGTATATCATGTTATAAATAATTAGAGAAATGGAGGCAAATGAGCGTATGAACTATGTACGTATCAAGATTCCGTCAAAGTATAGCAAGCTGTATGAGGTATTGGAAAGAAAAGTGACCGATGGCGGGAGTGCATGAGGTTCCAGCATCAAGTATGCACGGGCACAGGGAAGACGGAGAGTAAACAGAGAATCAGAATAATAGCATGAACGGCCCGTCAGAGTGTTTACGAGCAGCAGAAAACGATGCTGCATGAGTCGGGAATACTTTTCTGTGGGTCAGGGAGAGGGTAAAAAAGAGACCGACCGTTTACCGGCCGATCTCTTTCACTGATTTTTATCTTTGAAACGAGAAAAGGGTTATTTTACCGATTGCTGCCGTTCCGTTCGGCCAGCCCCATCAGTGCATACGTCAGACTGGCTGCCGTAAAATCCGATACGATATGACCTTCGCGTGGGGCGAGTTCTACGATATCGAATCCCAGGAGTGTGCGACCAGCCATGACTTTTGCCGCCAGATCGAGAGCCTGATACCAGTCGAGACCTCCAGGAACAGGTGTACCCGTTTCAGGCATGATGGAAGGGTCAAGGCCGTCAACGTCAAAGGTTATGAAGATCTTTTTCGGAAAATTTTCGGGAAGAATACTGTCCGGTATGCCATTGCGGTGCAAATACGGGGCATCCCAGCAGATGACATTATGTTCCTTGCGTGCTTCCAGCTCTTCCCTGCAGAAAATACGATTACCGATTTGAGCGAGAGGGAGGCAAAGGTCTTTGACAGCACGACGCATCACGCTGGCATGACTCCATTTACTTCCTTCATAGCTGTCTCGAAGATCGGCATGGGCATCGAACTGAATAACGCCGAAAGTTCCGAAGCGTTCCTTGAGTGCAACCATTTCACCGTATGTGAGGGAGTGTTCTCCCCCCAGTACGACGGGCATGGCTCCGGCATCAAGAGCCTTGAGAACAGCCTGACGTATGTTTTCCATAACATTTTCCGGAGTGCCGGAGCAATCTACAGGATGATGGGTGAATATGCCGTTTTCTCCGGGGAAACTGATTCCGTCATACAGCTCAAGCTGATCGGAAGCCTCAAGAATGGCTTCAGGGCCGCGAGATGTCCCCCCGGCATAACTCACTGTAGCTTCGTAAGGCACAGGAATAACGTGGAAACGTGCCTGGTCGGCGGGCCGTGGAGGAACTTCCGAGGAAAGGAAGCGGTTGGTATATTCGTTCAGCATGGGAACTCCCTTTGATGGTGTAACTCTGGATTTTTTGGTGGGGGCGGACCTTCCGACGGCACGGTCGGCAGGCCTGTTATCAAAACAGATGAGCGTGGTTTTCCCGAATTTTGAGGGAAGTGCAAGTCAGATTCCGTGTGCGGAAGAACTTTCCGGCGCAGGCTCGGCCAGGCTCTTACGGAAGATGCGGCGCATGTTTCTGCTCACCCACTTGCCGAAGGTATCGAGATACACATAGTACACCGGCGTGATGTAGAGGGTGACGAGCTGAGAGAATATGAGGCCGCCGGACACGCAGATACCGATGGGCTGACGGGCTTCCGCGCCCGTAGCGCCGATACCGAAGGCCAGGGGCAGCGCGCCCATGACGGCTGCAAGCGTGGTCATGAGAATGGGGCGGAAGCGGATGAGGCAGCCTTGGATGATGGCGTCTTCCGTTTCCAGGCTTCCGCTGCGTTCTGCCGCAAGGGCAAAGTCCAGAACCATGATGGCGTTCTTTTTTACTATGCCGATGAGCATAATGATGCCCACGAAGGCGGTCATGTTCAGTTCCGAGTCGAAAAGCCACAGGCTGAACAGAGCCCCGAAGGCTGCGGACGGCAGACCGGAAAGAATGGTGATGGGATGAATAAAGCTTTCGTACAGAATACCGAGTACGATGTAGATGAGCAGCAGCGCCACGATGATTATGAGAATCATGTCATGGACGGAATCCTGGAAATCCTGGGCCGTACCGGTAAGGCTGCCGGAAACCGATGCCGGCAGCAGATCACGTGCGGCGTTTTCTACGTCGGCCATGGCTTCGCCCATGGCGTAGCCGCTGGCAACGTTGAAGGATATGCTCACGGCAGGGAACTGTCCCCTGTGATTCACGGAAAGAGGACCGGCTTCGAACTGACGCGTGACGAGAGTTTCCAGAGGCACCAGCTTTCCCTTGCCGGAGCGTAGGTAGATGCTTTCCAGGATGCTCGCACTGTCCTGAAGTTCGCGGGAAACTTCCATTTTTACAGTGTAGTCGCTGACGTCTGTGTATATGGTGGAAATTTCCCGGGTCCCGAAGGCGGAGTAGAGGGAGTTTTCTATCTGCGAGAGCGTGATTCCCAGCATGGTGGCCTTGTCTCTGTCCACGATGAGACGAATGGACGGGTTCATGAGCTGGAGATCGGACCCGATGTCGCGAACGCTTTTCACATAATGAAGTGCGTCTTCCACGTCGCGGGCGGCGGCGTAGAGCTCGGCGGTATTGCTGCCGACGAGCGTATAGGTATAGATGCCGGTGGAACTGCCGCCTGCGCCCTGCATGTTGGCATTGCGCAACGAGACCATGAGCGTAGGATTGGTATCGAGCGCTTTTCTGAGCCGGTCGATGACAACATTGATGTTATCTCGTTCGGCGATGGGCTTCAGCCGTATCATGATGTT
>JAXVQY010000205.1:0-8341 GCA_037303805.1 bacterium
TCGCTGGTGAATTTTTCAAGAACGGCCAGAGCCTTCTGAGTTTCCGGTGACTTTTCCATAATGGGCTTCCGAAAAAAGTGAAAGGTGTCGACGGCAGCGGAAGCGGATGAGGAGGCAAAACGGCCGGAGTGCCGCAGGGCCGTTCTGCTGTTTTTCCTGTTCCGACTGCCGGGGTGGCCCGAAGGAAAACACGGACCTGTAGTGAAACCAGAGTAATGTATAAGTGTCGGGCGGTACTTGTAAAGCCTGCACCTGCTGTCCCGGTCGGGAACAAAGATCGTTTTGAAAAGGATCGGCCCGGAGTCCTGTCATCTTTCGACCATGCTCTTCGTTTCCGATGCTTGACGCCATGATTTCCTGCCGTTACAGGATAGATATCATGTGGACTGTCTGCCGCGCACTCGGCATGCGCGGAATCCTTCGGGAGATGACGTATGGACATCACGGTGGACGCCGTTCTTGCCATGGCGCCGGATGAGGCTTCGATAAAGGCCGCCCGCGGCCTTGCCTCGCCGGGAAAGTGGCAGACTATCGGATTTGACGATGCCGCAGCCTGGGGCCTCTGTCAGGGCAGCGGTTCGAAACCCTATCAGGTGAAGGTCGATCTTTCCGGGCCGACCTGCACATGCTCCTGCCCGAGTCGGAAGATTCCCTGCAAGCATTCCCTGTCGCTGCTTCTGCTCCTCGCCCAGAGCCGGGATGCTTTTACCGGGGGGGAGCGTCCCGAATGGGTGAGCGAATGGCTGGAAGGGCGCCGACAGCGCGAGGCGAAAAAAGAAGAAAACAGGGCGAAGAAAAAAAAGGTTTCGGACGGCTCTTCCGGCAAGGAGGCTGCGAGACTGGAGCGTATGCGCGCTGGGCTCGACGAGCTGTGCCGCTGGATGAATGATCAGATTCGTCAGGGTCTTTCGTCTCTTTCCGGGCATTATGAGGAATGGGACAGACTCTCCGCCCGCATGGTGGATGCGCAGATGCCGGGCATTGCCGCCAGATTGCGCAGCATGGCCTCGCTGGTGGACGGCGGAGACGAGTGGCCCGCCGAGATTCTCGGCAGACTGGGGCAGCTTCAGCTTCTTTCGGACGCTTTTTCCCGGCTGGACAGTCTTTCTCCCGCAGAGCAGGCCGATGTGCGCGCCGCTCTTGGCTGGTTTCCCGACAAGGACAGCGTTCTCTCCGGCGGGGAGAGCGTGTCGGACGTATGGAGCGTCATCGGCGTCAGTGTGGCCGAGGAGGACAGGCTCTGGCGTCGTCGTGTGTGGCTCTATGGCCGACACAGCGGTCGGACGGCACTTGTTCTCGATTTTTCTCACGGCACGCGTTCATTCGAACCGGTGTTTCTGACCGGCGATTCCGTACGCATGACGCTGGCTTTTTATCCCGGGGCTTCCCCTCTTCGTGCCGTCGTCGCCGACAGACCCGTTTCCGAAGCCGTATCCGATCCGCTTCCGGTGTTCACGCTGGAACATGCTCTTGCCGACATGGCGGGCCGTGTGGCGACCAATCCGTGGCAGGAGACGCTTCCTCTCTTTTTCGGCGGGGCCCGTCTTGTCCGCAGGGGAGAAGTCTGGATGCTGCTGGTCGGAGATGCCCTTCTTCCTCTGTATGCGGACGATGCCGCGGCCTGGAATATTCTGGCCCACAGCGGCGGCCGTCCGCTTGTCGTGTGCGGGGAATGGGACGGAAAATCCCTCCTTCCCGTCGGTGCCTTCCCTCAGACGGAATCCTGAACGGGGAAAAATCATGGACTCCAGACTTCGTTTGTTTGCTTCCTCTGCTCTGCTCGGTACGGCACGACGTTCCCCTTCCTTTTCGGAGACGGATTTTCCGTCCGGGTCGCTCATCCGTGAACTGGCTGACGCCTCGGACGCCTCGCCGGAATCTTCCGCTCTGACGCTGCTGCGCGGGGCCGGGATCATCCGGGTATGCGGCCGCGCAGGGTATATTCCCGATGCCGGCCGGGACAACCTGTCGGTTCCCGATCCCTGTCCGGAAGAGACGCGCGTCATGCTGCCGGAAGAGGCTCCCGTCACGGATGCCTGCGGAGAAATTTTCCGGAGCGGACCTCTCAGACTTCAGTGGGAGGTTCTGTCCTTCCTGGTGAACAAGGATATGGTGCTTCCGCATTCTCTGCTTCCGCAGGCGCTTGCCATGGGCCGCAGTCACCCCGTGTTGCGTCCGCTTCTTGCCCGTGCCGCAGGCATGCGGGGAATGTGGCTTGCTTCCTTGAATCCGGACTGGCGTATGTTTGCTTCATGTTCCGGCACGGAGCCGGATATCGAGGTGTGGGAACATGGTCGTCCCATGCAGAGGCAGGCTTTTTTCCTGGCGGCAAGAAAGGCAAAACCCGCATGGGCCAGGGAGCTTTTTGAAAACGACCTTGCCGCCATGGACGCTTCCGAGCGCAATACTCTGCTGGGACTGTTCGTTCACGGGCTCGGCGATGAGGACGAGGATCTGCTTGAACGGCTGCTTTGCAAGGATCGCAGCCGTGAAGTGAAAAAAACGGCGGCTTCCCTGCTGTCCCGTCTGCCCGGAAGTCGCTATGTGGCGCGTATGGGGGACAGGCTTTCCTCCTGCATGACGTCTTTCTTGTCCGCGCCGCGGCCGTCGACGCTTTCCGGCATGTTCCGTGCGGCAGCTGCTGCCGTAGGCATGGCGGAAAAAACGGAGTTTGTGGTTCCTCCCGAGAGTTACGACAAAAGCTGGTCGTCGGACCTCATCAGCGAAAAGTCGCCGTTCGCGCAGTTCGGACCGCGTGCCGGATGGCTGTATCAGATGGCCGTTGCGGTTCCTCTTTCCTGGTGGACGGAGCATACGGGAAGGACGGCGGAAGAGCTGCTGGCTCTTTCGGAACATTCGGAGTGGAAGAAGCCGCTTCAGATGGCCTTCGGTGATGCCGTTCTGCGCGAGGGCGATGCCTCGTTTGCACGTGCCATGCTGAAAACCATGAAGAAGGGAGGAGTATGGCCGTCCTCCGCGGGCAGAAGTCTCGACAGCTTTGCCCTTGCCGCCATGCTGAACGGGGAAGAGCGGGAAAGGTTCCGCGAGAGCATTGTTTCTCCGGATACGCTTGCCGATCTTCTTGAAGACATACGTCGTCGGCAGGAGCTGGAATACCGCATGTCTCCGCCGCTTGCGGACAAGATGCTGGAGGTTCTGAAGAGTCGGCTTCTGCGGGCCAGGAATCGTGACTACATGCTCTTTTCCGTGATCGACGAGCTGGCCATGGTGCTTCCTCCGGAGTTTCTTGAGAAGGCACGGCAGATACTTGCCGATCTTCCGGAGGATTCCCCGAACAGAGAAATTTCCGATCGTTTTTCCGTCGTTGCGCGGCAGCGCATAACACTCGGTGCGTATTTTTCCTGACCGTCAACCATCAGAGGGCTTCCATGAATACTGTAGATACCAAGGACGGCGCTTCCATCCGCGTGCTGCGCCGGCATGCCGAACAGCAGTTTGCCGAGGAACTGGACGAACTTACGAAGGCCGACACGCATCCGCGCCCTGCAAACTGGCGGATGTCTCCCTGGGCCGTATGCACCTATCTTATGGGCGGCAGGCTGGAAAACGGTTTCGAGGTCACGCCCAAGTACATAGGCAGTCGTCGGCTTATGGAGATAGCCGTGGCCACGCTGGCCACCGATCGTGCCCTGCTTCTGTACGGAGTTCCCGGCACGGCCAAATCATGGGTTTCGGAACATCTGGCCGCGGCCATCAGCGGTGATTCCACACTTATCATTCAGGGAACCGCGGGCACGAGTGAAGAGCAGATGCGCTACGGATGGAACTATGCCGAACTTCTGGCCAAGGGACCTTCGCGCGAGGCTCTTGTGGAAAGTCCCCTCATGCGGGCCATGGCAGGCGGTCGCATTGCCCGTGTGGAAGAGCTGACCCGTATTCCCGCAGATGTGCAGGACACGCTCATTACCATTCTTTCGGAAAAGTCTCTGCCCATCCCGGAACTCAACGAGGAAGTGCAGGCCGTGCGCGGATTCAACGTCATTGCCACGGCCAACAACAGAGATAAGGGCGTCAACGAACTTTCTTCCGCACTCAAGCGTCGCTTCAATACGGTGGTGCTGCCCGTACCCGCCACGGAGGATGAGGAAGTTGCCATTGTGGAAAAGCGTGTTCGGGAGATGGGCCGCAGTCTGGAGCTTCCTGCCGAACCGCCCGCACTCGAGGAAGTTCGGCGCGTGGTGCGTATTTTTCGTGAACTTCGTAACGGCAGAACCGAGGACGGCAAACTCAAGGTCAAGACTCCTTCCGGTACGCTGAGCACGGCAGAAGCCATTTCCGTGGTCAACAGCGGCATGGCTCTGGCGGCTCACTTCGGCGACGGCACCCTCAGGGCGGCCGATGTGGCGGCCAGTCTCGTCGGTGCCGTGGTCAAGGACCCCGTGCAGGATCGCGTGATATGGCACGAGTATCTTGAAACCGTCATGAAGGAGCGGGGCGACTGGAAGGATCTGTACCGCGCCTGCCGCGACGTGGAATGACCGTCATGGACGATTCTCAGCAGATACGCATATTCGGCATACGGCATCACGGACCGGGCTGTGCCCGCAGTCTTGTCCGCGCCCTGGAAGAATGGCGGCCGGACATGCTGCTCATCGAGGGGCCTCCTGAAGGTGAGAGCGTGCTCTCCCTGGCAGCCGATGAGTCCATGGTGCCCCCCGTGGCGCTGCTTGTCTATTCGGAAGAAGAGGCGAGCAGAGCTGTTTTTTATCCCTTTGCAGAATTTTCTCCGGAGTGGCAGGCTCTGCGGTACGCCCTGAAACAGGGCATATCGGTACGGTTCATGGATCTGCCCGTTGCCGTGCGCTTTGCCCTGGACAGGGAGGAAGAGACTGTCGGACGGGGCATCCCTGCGGAAATGCCTTTGAAGGAAGGCGAGGGCGACGAAGAAGTTCCGGTACGTTCCGTTTCCGAGGAACCGGTGGGGCCGTCCGGTCAGTCGGAAGAGGAACATGCCGACAGCTCTGATGCGGCGGAAAACGGACCTTGCGACGACGATTTCGACATGGCCGATCCCCTGGACTGGCTGGGCCGGGCTGCTGGGTATGAAAGCGGCGAGAGCTGGTGGAATCACATGGTCGAGGAACGGCTGGACGGACTGGAGCTTTTCGACGCCATTCGTGAGGCCATGGCCGCCGTGCGGCAGGAGCGCGAGGAGAAGCTGGGCGGTCCGGAAAAAACGGAGGCGCTGCGGGAAGCGCACATGCGGTCGTGTCTGCGCAAGGCACGCAGAGACGGCGGGCAGCGCATCGCCGTGGTGTGCGGTGCCTGGCATGTGCCTGCGCTGGAAGCGAAGGTTGCCGCCAAGGACGACAGTGCTCTTTTGAAGGGCCTGCCGAAAATGAAGGTGGCCGCAACATGGGCTCCCTGGACCTATGCCGGGCTGAGCGTACGCAGCGGATACGGTGCCGGTGTGGAGTCTCCTGCATGGTATGAGCATCTGTGGTGCGGAAAAGACCTGGAATCCCGCGCCGTGGGCTGGCTGACCCGTGCAGCCCGTCTTTTCCGGGAGGAGGGTCTGGACTGTTCTCCGGCGCACATCATCGAATCGGCACGCTTGGCCGAGGCTCTTGCCGCACTCAGACAGCGGCCGGGAGCAGGACTTGCCGAGCTGTGTGAGGCTCTTCAGACCGTGGTCTGCATGGGCGAAGAGACCCCCATGCGCCTTATTGAACGTCGCCTCATTACCGGTGAAAAGCTGGGGCAGGTACCGGACGGCGTCCCTGCCGTTCCGCTTCAGAAAGATATCGAGCGTCTTCAGAAAAGGCTCAGGCTGAAGCCGGAAGCCTCTCAGAAAACGCTGGATCTCGATCTTCGCAGGGATGTCGATCTTGAACGGAGCCGTATGCTTCACCGCATGAGTCTTCTGGATATTCCCTGGGGGTCGGACAGGCGTGAAGGAGGTGGCAAAGGTACTTTTCACGAGATCTGGCTGCTTCAGTGGGAGCCGAAGCTCATCGTCGACATCATCAACGCAGGATCATGGGGCAACACGCTTCAGGATGCGGCCGTGCACCGAGTGCTGGACATGGCGTCCCGTGCCGATCTTCCCGAACTGGCCAAGCTCATGGATGCCGCACTTCTTGCAGATCTCGATGAAGCCATAGACGGTCTTGTCCATACGCTGGAAGAACGGGCCGCACTGACGACCGATACCCTTCAGCTTCTTCGCACACTTCCCGAACTGGTCCGAGTAGCCCGCTACGGCGATGTACGCGGTACGGATACGGGTATGGTGCTTGCCCTGGTGGAAGGCATAGTTCCTCGTGTGACCGTGGGGCTGCATGCTGCCTGTTCCGGTCTGAACGAAGAGGGATCGGAAGCTCTTACTGCACCGTTGCGTGCGGCGCATGAAGCCATACGTCTGATCGGTCGTGAACACCTTGTGCTTTTGTGGCGTCAGGCCCTGTGCAGAATCATGACGGAAGAGAGCGGCGTACATGCCGTGATCCGCGGCCTTGCTGTCCGTCTGCTTTTTGATGATGAGGCACTTTCTCTGGAAGATATTGCCTCGCAGATGAGTCTTGCCCTGTCGTCGGCATCGGAGCCGGAAGATTCAGCAGCCTGGATTTCTTCCTTTCTTGGGGAAAGTGCCATGGTGCTGCTGCATGATGACATGCTCTGGAGGCTGGTGGATCAGTGGCTGGCCATGCTTCCCGAAAGGCAGTTCGTCAATGTGCTGCCCGTCCTTCGAAGGACGTTTACGGATTTTTCCGCACCGGAGCGCAGACAGCTTGCCGAGAGGGCCCGGCGTGCTCCGGTTGCGGAGTCGTCCCATGACATCGGCCGGAACGTGGAGTGGAACGAAGAACGGGCGGCGCTTCCTCTGCCGCTGTTGAGGAAAATCCTGGGCTTCGGCACGGAAGGTACGAAGGCAAACGAGCGGGGTACCCATGGATAACGGATTTGAAAAGGAACGTATGCGGCGTTGGGTCCTGGCGCTCGGCGACGAGGCCAGAAGCTGCTGTCCGGAAGTTTCGCTGAGTACGGAAGATGCGGGTATGAGCGACGCTCTTTCCATGCTCTATGACAACGGCAGCGGCGGCAAGGGACTTCGTGGCGGCAGCGGCGCCTCTTCACCACGCGTGGCGCGCTGGCTTGGAGACATCCGCAAGTACTTTCCCTCCACCGTGGTGAGAGCCATGCAGAAGGATGCCTTTGACCGGCTTTCTCTCAGAGATATGCTGCTTCAGCCGGAAATGCTGGACTCCATACAGCCGGATGTGAATCTGGTCTCCACGCTCATGTCGTTGAACGGCGTCATTCCGCCGGAAACGAGGGAAACGGCGCGAATGGTGGTCCGCAAGGTCGTGGATGAGCTCTTGAAACAGCTCGAGGAACCCATGCGCACGGCTGTGAGCGGTGCGCTCAACCGTGCGGTACGCAATCGCCGTCCCCGGGCTTCGGAAATAGACTGGAACCGTACCATTCAGGCGAACCTGAGGCATTGGCAGGAGGAGTACCGCACACTGGTTCCGGAAAGTCTGATAGGCTACGGGCGCAAGGCTCACAGACCGCAGCGGGAGGTCATTCTCTGTATCGACCAGAGCGGTTCCATGGCAAATTCCATCGTGTATTCCAGTATATTCGGTGCGGTCATGGCGTCGCTGCCCGCCGTACGGACGCGTCTTATCGTGTTCGATACGTCGGTCGTGGACCTTACGGATGAAATGCGGGATCCCGTGGACGTACTTTTCGGCGTGCAGCTCGGCGGCGGAACCGATATCAATCGGGCCGTAGGGCACTGCCAGTCGCTGATTACCGATCCCCGCAATACCATCATGGTGCTGATTTCCGATCTGTACGAGGGAGGGGTGGAGCGCAATCTTCTGCAGAGAGCAAATGAACTCGTGCAGTCCGGGGTTCAGTTCATTACCCTTCTGGCACTCAGCAATGAAGGCAGTCCCTTTTACGACAGGGATCTTGCCGGACGCCTTGCCGCGCTGGGAGTTCCCTGCTTTGCCTGTACGCCGGATATCTTTCCGGGAATGATGGCGGCAGCCATCAGAAAGGAAGATGTCTGCCTCTGGGCTGCAGGGCAGGGCGTGGTGACGACGCCGGCGGCGGTCGGAGTGCGCAGTTGAGAGGACCCGGAAAAGGACATGACACTTTCGACGCAAAAAAGATCCTTTCTGAGGATTTTCTGCATTGTTAATGCGCTAAAAACGGCTGAAAAGCAGAAAACGCGTCGCAGACATCGGAAAAATCGGGCGGAGCGTGTTCTCTGCCCGATTTTTTATGATGTTTTATCAGTAAGTTACGACCAATAACGAAAAAAGTTCGCCAAAAAGGCAAAAAAGTGTTTGACAAGACGGGGCTAAAT
>JAXVQY010000206.1:0-8934 GCA_037303805.1 bacterium
ACGCGGCCATGGCCCGCAAGAAGAACCTCGTGAGCGTGGACAAGTCCAACGTGCTCGAGACCTCCCGCCTGTGGCGCCGCGTGGTGAACGAAATGAGCGCCGACTACCCCGAAGTGACCGTGTCGCACATGTATGTGGACAACGCGGCCATGCAGCTCGTGTACCGTCCCGGCCAGTTCGACGTGATCCTTACCTCCAACATGTTCGGCGACATTCTTTCCGATGAAGCCAGCATGATCACCGGCTCTCTGGGCATGCTGCCCTCCGCCAGCCTCGCCGACGGCTCCTTCGGTCTGTACGAACCCAGCCACGGTTCCGCTCCCGACATCGCAGGCAAGAACATCGCCAATCCTCTGGCCACCATTCTCTCGGTGTCCATGATGCTGCGTTACAGCTTCGGCCTGGAAAAGGAAGCCGCCGCCATCGACAACGCCGTCACGGCCGTGCTGGAAGCGGGCATCCGCACCGGCGACATTGCCGAAGCGGGCGTCACCCCCGTGTCCACCACCGACATGGGCAAGGCCGTCTGCGAAAGAATCTGAACGGACGCTTCTTCTCAGTGACGAAGGGGCGCCGGAAACTTCCGTTTCCGGCGCCCCTTTTCTGCACCTGCACCTGAAAATCACGACGATTCCGTCGGAAGCGCTCCTATTCCGACCAGGGGGCAAGCGTCCCCTGCATGGTCTTGTTGAGCGTCTCGTACACATCCTTCACGGGGATGTCCCTCACATCGTCGTTCACTTCCGACACGGCGGAAAAATTAAGCGGACCGCGCGGCGTCCACAGCGTTTCGGACCACGGATAGGTGATGGAGACCGTGGGCACCTTCACGGCTCCGGCCAGATGCTGCGAAGATGAGGTGCAGGTGACGAAGGCGTCGCAGGTCTTCAGAAAGGCCGCCGTGTACTGGAGAGACTTCTGTCCGATGAAGGTATGCAGCCGCGGATGTTCCATGCCGCGGTAGGCGTCCAGAAGCGGCACGTCGCTCTCGCCGGCCACGATCCACACATCCACATCGGCATTGTTATCCAGAAGAGCCTTCGTCAGAGACACGAATTTGTCGATGGGCCAGCGCAGGCCCGTCTTTTTTATGTTGCCGATGAAGATTCCCACGCGCCGAAGACCGGGAACCGGCGGATACGACGCACGCACCGAGCGCTCCACTTCTTCCGGGACGGTGAACCGGATGCTGATGTCGGGATGTTCGTCGTGCGGCAGATCGAACGCCGCCTCCAGTTCACGAAGCATGACGCCGGAATAATGACAGCCGTCTTCCGGGGAGCCGCTCCACGGAGCGAGCTTTCCCGTATTCAGCGCCCCCTTTCTTTTACCGCGGGCCAGTGCCGTAAGTGCACGCAATGTACGGGATCTGGCGTTGAAGCTCACCACAAGATCATGAGGCGTCAGCAGAACCGGGAGCAGCCCCATCCAGGAGCGCAGCGATTTCTTGTCATACACGAAAACATGGTCGACATCGGGATTGTCCTCCAGTGCCACCGCTCCCAGGGGACTGGCGATCACATCGAGAACCGCCTCGGGATACAGAACACGGAGCCGATGGATCACCGGCGTACTGACCAGCATGTCGCCTATGCGATCGCTTCTGATGCACAATATATGGAACTTGCTCAAGAATACACTCCTTGGACGCCGCCGGGAAACAGCCCGGCATAATGATCATCTCTGCGTGCGTCCGGCCTTGAAAAGACGCACGGCCTCCCCGACGAAACGGACAACCGCCTCGCGCTCTTCCCGTGAAAGCGGCCGGAGCATGTCGGCAACGGCCTGAGCCTGCGTCTGCACATCCGGCGCACCGTCCCTGAGAAGATCGACGGCCGAACAGCCGTACAAATCGGCGAACTGCTGAAGTCGTTCGAGATTGAGCACGATCTTTCCGCTCTCCATGCGGGATATGCTCTCCTTCTCCACGAAAAGCCGTTCGGCCACCTGAGCCTGCGTCAACCCGGCCGCTCTGCGTCTTTGCGCAATGTTTTCGGCTGCCAGCGTGACTATGCTCCGTCTTGCCATGCTCTTCCGCCCCGTTGATAAGAATATGAATGTACAGGAACAGCAAAAATTTTGCCACTAAAAAATGATATTTTATATCATGTTGAAATGATCTATAACGTATATAATCATCTTGTCCAGTTCGTTTTCCGGCCGCCTGCAAGGATTTCGAGAGACAACGCCTCTTCAGACATAACAAAAACTACGGTATTTTCCCCGGGGTATGCAGAAATCGCCGTACCTGTCATGTGTCCGCATTCCCCCCCCGGAGGACGAAAAAATGTTCCGAAAACGGATATCCGGAATTTCTGTCCCTGGACTCTCGGTATCCGTTTCCTTGTCCGAATCGCAGGCACGACGGGGCCGCCGACACCTCAATCCGGCGTCCTGCCCGAGGCTTCCGCCGTAAATTCACAGTAAAAAAGTAGGATTTATACCAGTCCGCCCCGTCGTGCCCTTGCCAAGACAGAACAAAAGTTTATCGTATATGGAAGGCCCCTACGGCCATACTATCCAAAGTGAGGATACCATGTCATCATCCAGTGAAGACGCGCCCAGACCGAACCTTCAGGTCGCCGCACGTGTGGAAGAACTTCTTCGGGAGCAGCTCGAGGAAATGGGGGTGAACCCCCGCAAGCTGAAGCCCGAAGAAATCGCCGCCAACATGACCTGTCACATCGCGCCCGACAACAGCATGACGTATCTTTGGAAGAATGAACCCATTCTGCACGTCACGCCGGAAAAGCGCGAACACGACGGCGAAACCTCCGTTCTCTGGCGCATGTTCACCAAGGACGACATGCCCCTCTCTACCGACCCTTCGTGAGGTCTCCCATGAACATACTCGATACCATAGGACACACACCGCTCATCTTTCTGGATACCGTTTCCGCTGAACTTCCGGCAAAGATTCATGTAAAATACGAAGCCCGCAACCCCGGCGGCTCCATCAAGGACAGAGCTGCTCTCGGCTATATCAGAGACGCGCTCAGGACCGGACGCCTCACGCCCGGCGGTACCGTCGTGGAAGCCACGAGCGGCAATCTGGGCATAGGACTTGCCGTGGTCTGCGGCAAGATGGGTCTCAAGCTCATCCTTGCTCTGCCCGCCTCGGCCAGCAAGGAACGCATAGCTCTGCTTCGCGCCATGGGTGCGGAAGTGCTGCTTACGCCTGCCGAACAGGGCATGCAGGGCGCACAGGACAAGGTGGAGGAAATTCTTGCCTCCGTCCCCGGTGCGTTCCGTCCCGACCAGTTCAGCAACGAAGTGGGACCGCGCATCCATTATGCGACCACGGGCATGGAAATTCTGGAAGACTGCCGCAATTCCGGATTCTCGCCTCAGGCCTTCGTAGCCGGCGTAGGTTCCGGCGCCACGCTCATGGGTGTCAGTCTCCGGCTCAAGGAAGCCTATCCGACCATACGCTGCTGTGCCGTGGAACCTGCGGAATCTCCCGTGCTCTCCGAAGGACGCAGCGGACCGCACGGCATACAGGGCATAGGTGCAAACTTCGTTCCCGCCATCTTCGACCGTTCCCTCGTGGACGACATTCTTACCGTGAGTACGGAAGAAGCCATGGAAACGGCACGCATGCTCATGGCCAGGGAATCGCTGAGCTGCGGCATCACCACCGGCGCCAACGTGCGTGCGGCCATGAACCTCGCCATGCTTCCCGAATTTGCGGGAAAACATATCGTCACCATTGCCCCGGATACCGGCGAACGCTATCTTTCCACTCCTCTTTTTCCCAAGGACTGAGCTTCCATGAATTCCTGCTGCCCCGCTCCCGACAAGGAACTTGCCCTCTCCCGCATGCGTGAACTCGACGAGGTGACCGACGCCCTGTGCCGTCCGGAATCCCTGTCCGCCGTGCTGAACTCCAAGGACTGTTCCACGCCCCTGCCTTCTCAGGAAGTCCTCAAGGAAATGATGGAACGGCTCAAGGCCGTGCTTTTTCCCGGATACTTCGGCCCCTCGCAGGTGCATCGGGAATCCCTTCGCTATCATCTCGCCGCGAATCTCGATTCCATTTTCCGCCTGCTCAGCGAACAGATCCGCAGAGGAGGATGTTTCGCCTGCGCCGACTATGTGAACGACTGCCGCGGCTGCGACGTGGCCTCCAAGGAAATGGCCATGAAGTTCATGCAGCGCATTCCCGCCCTGCGCGACATGCTTGCCCAGGATGCCCGTGCGGCCTACGAAGGGGATCCCGCGGCCACGAGTCCGGGAGAAACGGTATTCTGCTACCCTTCCATGCTCACCATGATCCATCACCGCATCGCGCATGAACTCTATGAGCTGCACGTGCCCATCATTCCCCGCATCATTGCGGAAATGGCGCATTCCCGCACGGGCATCGACATTCATCCCGGTGCCCAGATAGGAGAAAACTTCTTCATCGACCACGGCACGGGCGTAGTGATCGGGGAAACCTGCATCATCGGCAAGGGCTGCCGTCTGTACCAGGGCGTGACGCTCGGTGCTCTTTCCTTCTCCAAGAATGCCGACGGTACGCTGGTCAAGGGTATTCCGCGGCACCCCATCCTGGAAGATAATGTCACGGTGTACGCCGGAGCCTCCATCCTCGGACGCATCACCATAGGCAAGGGATCGGTCATCGGCGGCAACGTCTGGCTCACCCACAGCGTTCCCGAAGGCAGCCGCATCGTTCAGAGCGGGGCAAAGGCAAAGCCCGGCGAGTCCCTCACGGGAAAATGCGACAAGGCCCGCGCCTCGACCGAAAAGAAAAACGATTAAACTCCGCCATGACGTCTGCGGGGTCCGGTTCAAGCCGGACCCCGCTTTTTTTATTCCGGCCCGCGCTCTTTCCCCGACCTGCGAAAACACATCAGGGCGTTTCCGTCTGACATGCTCCCGTCATACTTTCAGGCCATACTGCCGCCAGAAAAGGAGCAATTCATGAGGGAAAACACTGTCCTTCGCGCCGCCGTGGCCGGCGGCGGAAGCTGGGGAACGGCGCTGGCCCATGTGCTGGCCACGGCCGGACACGACACCACTCTCGTCCTGCGGGATGAAACCGTGGCCCGGGCCATCAACGAGCGGCATGAGAACCCCCGCTACCTTCCGGGAAAAAGGCTGCACCCGCAGGTGAAGGCCTCCGTCTCGCCGGAATGCCTTGAAGACATAGACATTCTGGTACTGGCCGTACCGTGCCAGCATCAGCGAAGCTGGCTTCAGGCTGCGCGGCCCCGCCTTCCCGAAGGCTGTGTGATCGTCAACGCCTCCAAAGGGCTGGAAAACGGCACCTGCCTTACCATGAGCCGCGTGGTTTCGGAAGAGCTGTCGCCCCTTTTTCCCCGCTATGCCGTGCTTTCCGGGCCGTCCTTTGCCGCGGAGGTCATGGACGGACAACCCACGGCCGTCGTACTCGGCTGCGGAGACGACACGCTCGGAGCCCGACTCCGGGAAGTCTTTTCCACACCGTTTTTCCGCTGCTATTCCAGCTCCGACGTCATCGGCGTGGAGACAGGCGGGGCGCTCAAAAACGTCATGGCCATTGCCGCGGGCATCTGCGACGGACTGGGCTTCGGGTCCAATGCCCGTGCGGCCCTCATCACTCGGGGACTGGCGGAACTGTCCCGTCTCGGTACGGCCATGGGCGCGAAACCGCTCACCTTCATGGGGCTTTCCGGACTGGGCGATCTGGTGCTGACCTGCACGGGCGGCCTTTCCCGCAACCGTCAGGTGGGACTGCGACTCGGCAGAGGAGAAAAACTCGACGACATCGTGTCCTCCCTCGGCATGGTGGCAGAGGGCGTCAAAACTGCGGAAGCCGCCGCCCTGCTGGCTGCGAGACTTCACGTCTCCGTACCGGTCACCGAGGCCATGCGCCGCGTGCTTCACGACCATGCCGATCCGGCGGACGCCGTCCGCGATCTCATGGAACGCCCTCTCCGGGAAGAATGACGCCTCCCGTCCGTACCCGGCAGAAACTCGGGACTGAAACGGACGCTGTCCGCCCCTTTCCGCTCCGGCCTTCCGCCGTTTCTCCTCCCCGGCGACCGATCGGCGGCCGGTCTACTGACAGTCGGTACTGGCGTTTCTCAGACGGGTGATGTTTTTGTGCGGCGGTTCGCCGAAAAGACGCTTGTATTCCCTGTTGAACTGCGTGGGGCTTTCATATCCCACGGCGAGACCGGCGCTCGCCGCATCGACCCGTTCCGCCAGCATGAGCCGCTGTGCCTCGAAAAGGCGCAGCCGCTTGTGGAACTGCAGAGGACTCAGACTGGTCACTTCCTTGAAATGCCTGTGAAATGTGGAAGTGGCCATGTTCACGCGCCTGGCCAGTTCCTCCACCTGAAGCGGGGAGCGGTAATTGTCGCGCAGCCATGTCACGGCCTGCGCTATCTGCATGCTCTGAGATCCCAGCGTATGGAAACGCCGCAGAAACCCGCCCTGCGGACCGATAAGTATGCGGTAATAGATTTCTCTGATGATCATGGGCGCCAGCACGGCAATCTGTTCCGGCCTGTCCAGAAGCTCCACCAGCCGCAGAAAGGCATCCAGAACGGAAATATCCACATCCGCCACGGAAACGCCGCGTCGTGAGCCGTCGTCCGCCGAGCCGGAAGCCGGAGGAACTTCCGCCGCCAGTCTGGCAAGAAGGAACTTGTCCACGGCCAGGGAAAGACACAGAAACGGCGCCTCCTCCGTACCGTCCATGACATAGAAGGAACTCGGAACATCCACGCCGATGACCAGGCACTGACCTTCGCCGTATATATATTCCTCCGTCCCGATGACGGATTTCTTCCGCCCCTGAAGCATGACGCCTATGCACGGATGGTAAAGACTGTTTTCCAGAACGTCATGGGCCAGACGGCGGGACATGGACAGTCCGGAAATCTTTGTCTGCCTGTAGCCCGGCTCCGGCATGTGGCGCAGAACCATCTCCTTGAGACGATCATTGATACGCTTCCATTCCCTCATGACGCACCTCCATGCCTGAAGCCGCCGGTCCGCCGGAAGCGCATACCGCCCCGGAAACCGTTTCACAGTAAAGACCTGGAAGGCAGATTAACGCCCGTCAAGAGAATCCGCTAGATACGATTCCTCCTTTTTCTTGCCTGATTCTCTCACAACAACATGAAAAAAGCCCTTTTCGACAAACGGGACGATTTCGACTACAACTGCATCTTTCCCAACATTCAATAAGGTTTTCATCATGGGACTTTCCCTTGCCGTCATCGTCATCCTGTGTCTCTTCTTCTTTATTGCCGGTTTCGTGGATTCCGTGGCCGGAGGCGGCGGACTCATCTCCACGCCCGCCATGCTGCTGTTCGGCCTGCCTCCTCACACCGCTCTCGGCACCGGAAAGTTTGCCAGCACTCTCGGTTCCCTCACTTCTCTGTGGACGTTTGCACGCAATCATCTGGTCGTACTGCGCATCGCTCCCGCGGGCTTCGTCTCGGCCTTTGTCGGAGGCATGGCAGGTTCCGCGCTGGCCATGCACGTCGACAGCGCCGTGCTCGGCAAACTTCTCATCTTCCTGCTGCCCGTAGGCATGGTCATCTCTCTGTTCTCCGGCCGTCTCGTCACCTCGGAAGGAGAGCTTCCGGAAAAACATCTCTGGCTCCGCGTCATTCTCATGGGATTCTTCATCGGCGCCTACGACGGATTTTTCGGCCCCGGAACAGGCAGCTTCTTCATCATAGCCCAGCACCTCATTCTCCGTATGGGACTCGTACGCGCCTCAGCCACGGCCAAAGTCTTCAACCTCGCCTCCAACGCAGGGGCCTTCGCCGTGTTCGCTTCGGGAGGCGTCGCCCTGTATTCTCTGGGGATTCCGTTCGCCGTGGCCAACATCCTCGGCAATCAGCTCGGCACGCATTTCGCCATCCGCATCGGTGCACGCATGGTCAGAAACTTCCTCTACGTCACCCTCTGCCTGCTGCTCATCTCCCTCATCTACCGCTTTTTCCTCGCCTGATCCCGCTTTTCTCACCTGCGCCGCAACAGATATCTGGACATCGGCCAAAAATGCTGGCATTCTCTTAACGAGAATATTTCCTATCTAACCTTGTAAAGGAGCCACATGCTCTTCATCGAGAAATGCAAGGAGTCCGTGATCTCGGTCGTTCCGATCGTCATACTGGTGCTCCTTCTTCATCTGACAGTCGCGCCCCTCGGCGACGCCCTGCCGAGATTTCTCGCGGGTGCGGTGCTCTTCATCATCGGGCTCGGTCTGTTTCTGGTAGGTGCGGACATCGGTGTCCTTCCCGTGGGCCAGAAAGTGGGATCCACGCTCACCGGTAAGCGCAATCTGGCGCTCATGCTGATCGTAGGATTCGTGGTGGGCTTCATCATCACCGTGGCCGAGCCGGACGTGCAGGTCCTGGCTGCTCAGGTCACGGGCGTGGCGCCGGTCATCGCACCCATGGCGCTCGTGTGCATCATCGCCGCGGGCGTGGGCTTCTTCGTAGCCGTAGCCATGGGACGCATCATCTTTCAGCTTCCGCTCAAGCTGCTGCTCTTTCTGTGCTATGCATCGGTTTTTCTCTGTGCTTCCTTCGTTCCCGATCTGTTTCTCGGCATAGGCTTCGACGCAGGCGGCGCCACCACGGGTCCCATGACCGTGCCCTTCATCATGGCCCTCGGTGTGGGCGTGGCGGCGGTACGCGGCGGCAGTCATGCCGGAGACGACAGTTTCGGATTCGTGGGGCTGGCTTCCGTGGGGCCCATTCTCGCCGTGCTCATGCTCGGTCTCTTCGCCTCGCCCGCCTCTCCGGAACTTTCCTCCGCCGCAGCACAGGATTCCGCGGGACTTCTCGCCCACTTTCTGCATCTTCTGCCGGAAGTCACCCACGAGGTCGCCATGGCCCTCGGTCCGCTGGCCGTACTCTTCCTGCTGTTCCGCCTCTTTCTCATCAGGCTTTCCCGCAGGCAGACGCTGCGCATGGTCATGGG
>JAXVQY010000207.1:0-7064 GCA_037303805.1 bacterium
AAGGTTCCATCTTCGTGGCCGGTTCCGCCATCCAGTGGCTGCGCGATCAGCTCCGGGTGCTGGATGCCGCTTCCGATTCCGAATATTTTGCGCGCAAGGTTCCGGATACCAACGGCTGTTATGTGGTTCCGGCCTTCACCGGCCTCGGAGCGCCGCACTGGGATCCCTACGCCCGCGGTGCCATCGTGGGTCTGACCCGCGGCGTGAACCGTTACCACATCATCCGCGCCACGCTGGAATCCCTGGCCTATCAGACCTATGAAGTGCTCGGTGCCATGGAAGCCGATTCCGGCATCAAGATGACCGCCCTCAAGGTGGACGGCGGAGCGTCGTCCAACAATCTGCTCATGCAGATGCAGGCCGACATCAACCAGGCGCCGGTGAATCGTCCCGTATGTGTGGAGACCACGGCCATGGGCGCGGCCTATCTGGCGGGCCTGGCCGTCGGCTACTGGAAGAACAAGGACGACGTCATCAGCAACTGGGCCAGCGACAAGGTGTTCGGTCCCAAGATCACCCGTACCGAACGCGACAAAAAGGTCCGCGGCTGGAAAAAGGCCGTGAAGTGCGCCTACGACTGGGCCCGCGACGACGAGGATTAGTCCGGACGGGGCGGCATCGACGGGACTGCGGAGCTGTGCACGAACGGTGTCGTTCTTTCCGTTGTGCCGGTCTGCCGTTTCCGTACCGGTTGAGGGTGCGCTCAGGCACGACTTTTTGAATGAAAAGGGCACCTTTTCCGACGGGATTTGTTCCCCGGGCGGAAAGGTGCCCTTTCGTCTGTCCCGGGCAGGCGGAGGGCAGCCTGCGGGCGTCTTCCGATCCGTCGGAATCGTTGCCGCTCTAAGGGGATTGAAAACGGAAGGGGCGGCAGGTACGCTGAACGGCGGCAGGGCGGTTCCGATCCGAGGTCCTTGCGACCGGAGAGGGGAAGAGCGTTTTTTCCGCGGCTTCACGAGAGACGCGCCGGTGCCGGGTCGGACCGCAGATCAACAGGTTTCTGAAAACGTTTGTGAGAACAGCATGATGCCGTATCTTTCCGAATTTCTTGGAACCATGATTCTTATTCTTCTCGGGGACGGTTCCGTGGCCAACGCCTGTCTGAACCGCTCCGGCATGAAGGGAGCAGGGCCCGTGCAGATCACCTTTGCCTGGGGACTGGCCGTTCTGCTTCCGGCCTACATCTTCGGTTCGTCGTCGGGGGCGCATTTCAATCCCGCGCTGACGCTGGCACTGGCCGCAGGAGGCTATTTCAGCTGGGCCATGGTGCCCGGATACTGCGTTGCCCAGACGGCCGGAGCGTTCTGCGGCGCCTGTCTCGTCTACGTGCTGTTCCGGCATCAGTTCGACGCCACCGAGGATCCGGACATCAAGCGCGGCGTGTTCTGCACTTCCCCGTCCGTGCCCGACCGCTTCCGCAACATGCTCAGTGAAATCACCGGCACCTTTGTTCTTGTGTTCGCCATTCTCGGCCTGAGCCGGGTGCCCGACATGCCGGGCGGCGTGAACTATCTTCTGGTCTTCGGCATCATTGTTTCCATCGGCATGAGTCTCGGCGGACTGACGGGCTATGCCATCAATCCGGCCCGCGATCTCGGGCCGCGTCTGGCGCATGCGCTGCTTCCCATCCGCGGCAAGGGAAGTTCGCACTGGGACTACGCCGTCGTACCGCTTTTCGGACCGCTGGCGGGCGGGCTTCTGGCCGTGTGGCTGTTCGACGTGCTCCCGTGGATGGAATAGCCGTTCTCCGGGACGAGGCCGCGGTCATGCCCGTTGATGAAAAAGCCGCGTCGCTTCTTTCGGAGCGGCGCGGCTTTCCGTCAGTTGAGGCCGTGGTCTTTACCACCAGTACAGAGGATAGCGGCGGGATCGGGGAATGTTGTTCACCGCAAGGGCGATGATGAGCATGAGGCAGGCTCCGGCCAGACAGGGCACCAGCGCGTACCAGTAGCCGAGCTGACGTATGCCTTCCCCGCCGGTGACGGCGATGAGCGCCGTGGCGCCTCCGGGAGGATGCAGGGTTTTGGTGAGCAGCATGAGGGCAATGGCCGTGGATACGGCCAGGCATGAGGACATCCACAGAGGATCGGGAATCAGCAGGGCGCAGCTCACGCCCGTGAGCGCGGAAACGAAGTGCCCGCCCACCAGATTGCGCGGCTGGGCCAGCGGGCTTTCAATGGCGCCGAAGGCCAGCACGGCCGAGGCTCCGAAGGAGCCGATGAGCAGGGGAAAGCCCGTATTGCTGGTGACGTATCGTTCCATGAGGGCGATGAGTCCTATGGCCAGACAGCTTCCCAGCCATGAGAGCAGGACGTCCCGCAGGCAGGTGCGCGACGGAGAGCAGCCGCCTCCACGCATTTTTTTCAGAATGTTTTCCATGTCCTTCTCCGTCCGGAAAGGGGTTCCGGCGACAGAAGGTATAGAGGAACGGCGCGGTTCATGCTGTGTCCGTGAGCACAGAAACGCAAAAGCGTGCTGCAGGTCCGGGGCGGGCGGTTGACTTTGTTTTTCCTTTCCTTCAGCCTTGATCCTCTTGAGGAGGCTCCATGACGATACAAAACTGTGATGTACGGCTGGTGAAGGCGGTGCCCGAAGATCTCCAGAGCATGATTTCGGCCATGCAGGAAGCCTTTGCTCCGGCCGTGCATGAGGCGTTCGGCCGGCAGGATTACGACCCCATCCCTTCCGATGAAGAGATCCGTGCCTTGTTCCATGCCCCCGGCACGGCGGTGTATCATGTCGTATGCGGAAACGAGCGGGCAGGCGGCGTGGTGCTGACCATACGGGAGAGCGGGCACAATGCGCTGGAGTTCTTCTACGTTTCTCCGGCCTGCCACAACCGGGGGCTGGGACTGGCCGCATGGCGGGCCGTGGAGGCCCTGTATCCGCAGACCCGGGTCTGGGAAACCGTCACCCCGTATTTTGAGAAGCGGAACATTCATTTTTATGTGAACAAGTGCGGTTTTCACATCGTCGAGTTCTTCAACGCCCGTCATGCGGATCCCGATCTTGTCGTGCCCCTGTGCCGGAACGGTCTGCCCATGCCGGGCATGGACGAGTATTTTCTTTTCCGCAAGGTCATGACGCCGGAGGAAGGCGCGCTGCCGGGGCAATCCGTGAAGGTGCAGCCGTAGAGACGCGCTCGCGAAGACGGGGCGACGGGCGGTCGAGCGTCAGGGGGACGGGGAGCCTGCGCCAGCCTACTGCGTGGGCCGCTGATAGAACAGGCCCGCGAGTTCCTGCGTCTTCACCGTGTTGATGAAGGAATGGGGATCCACGCCGCGGACGGCGTTGACGACCTTCTTGCTTTCGTCGCTGGAAACGACGGAGTACACGAGACTGCGCTCGTTGTGATGGAAGGAGCCCTCACCCTTGAGAATGGTCGCGCCGTGGCGGGACGTGGCATAGATGACGTCGCAGACCTGCTGCGGCTTGTCGGTCACGATGAAGAGGGTTTTTTTCTGATAGCGCTTGTAGAGCATCTGCACCACCTGCGTGGTGGTGTACTGGAAGATGATGGAGTAGAGCGCCTTGTCCCAGCCGAAGGAAAGACCGGCCGTGAGCAGTATGATCACGTTGAAGTAGAGAATGATGTTCCAGGAGTCGATGCCCTTCTTGCGGGAAAGATAGATGGCGATGAAGTCCGTGCCGCCGCTCGTGGTGTCCATGCGCAGGCAGAGGCTGATGGAAAAGCCGTTGATGATGCCGCCGAAAATGCTGATGAGCAGCGTGTCGTAGGTGATGATGTAGGAAGGAATGAGATCGGTGAGCACGCCGGTGAGCACGATCATCAGGCAGGAATAGAGCGTGAATTTCTTGCCGATGTAGCGGAAGCCGATGTAGATCGGGATCATGTTCAGCAGGCAGTTGACCACGGCAAAGGACAGGTGAATCCCCAGAAAGTTTGCCGAAAGCCGCTGAATGAGAATGCTCAGACCCGTGGCTCCGCCGGGATAGAGCCCGCCGGTCTGTACGAAGGTGTTGATGTTGAGCGCCATGAGAACCGACGCGAGGCACACCACAAGAATGATCTTGATGTCGTCTTTCCAGCTGAAGCTCATGGAAAACCCCGGTAAGAATGGTGACGGATATGTCTCTTCTTTACGGGTTCCTGTGAAAATAGCAAGAGGTTCCGGCGGGGAACAGCTCCGGCACGGCAGGCATGCGAGCCGTCCGGTCATGACGGCCGGTGCCGCGGCGTGGCGCCGGGGTTCTGCGTTCTTCGATGCCGTCGCCTACCGTTCCGGTTTCGAGGTCGCGCCGCGGGAAGGAGCGGTTGCCGCGGTTTTGCCTTCTGCGGATTCCTCCGCCCTGGGCAGCAGCGCCGAGTTCAGAATGACGGCCACGGAACCGGCATTGTGCACCAGCGCACCGGTCACGGGATTGAGCAGACCGAGCGCGGCCAGAATGATGGCCGCAAAGTTCAGGGCCATGGAGAAGGTCAGATTGAAACGGATGGTTCTCATCATGCGCCGTGCCAGAAGCAGGGCATGCGGCACTTCGCCGATGCCGTCGCGCACGAGCACCATGTCCGCCGCGTCCACGGCAATGTCGCTGCCCATGTCGCCCATGGCCATGCCCACATGGGCCTTCTTCAGGGCCGGAGCGTCGTTGATGCCGTCGCCTATCATGCAGACGAGTTCATGCTGATCCATGAAGCGCATCTTGTCTTCCGGCAGGCATTCGGCATGTACTTCCCCTATGCCGAGCGCTGCGGCCATGTGCCGCGCGGCGTTCGGGTGATCGCCGGTAAGCAGCACCGGGGTGATTCCGGCGTTCCTGATCGCGGCGACGGTAGCTGCGGCATCGGGACGCGGCATGTCGGAAAGCGCGAGAAAGCCTGCACAGCGGCCGTCCGCGGCCGTCCAGATGAGGGTGCAGCCCTCCTTCGTCAGCGAGGTTGCCGCCGCAAGCTGCGCTTCGTCGGGCGCGGCGCCTTCGTCCCTCAGAAAGGCGGCGCTTCCGGCCAGCATGTCGTGACCCTCCACCGACGCGAAGACACCCCGGCCGGGAATCATACGGAACTCTTCCGCTTCGGGCAGGGCGGCGTCGTGCCGTTCGTTGAAGCCCTGCACCACGGCTCGTCCCAGCGGATGTTCCGAACGCCGTTCCGCGGCGGCCACCAGCCGGTACAATTCGTCTGCGGAGTATTCCGGCAGCAGGCTGCGCACCTCGCGTACTTGCGGGGTGCCCATGGTGAGCGTGCCCGTCTTGTCGAAGGCGCAGATGCGCACGTCGGCCAGGCGTTCCAGCGCGTCGCCTTCCCGCACGAGAATGCCGTGCCGCGTCAGATTGCCCGTGGCCGCCACGATGGCCGTGGGCGTGGCCAGCACCAGGGAGCAGGGGCAGAAGACCACGAGCACGGTCACGGCACGCAGTATTTCTCCGGTGACGAACCAGGTGCCCAGCGCCGCGGCAAAGGCTCCCGCCACGATCCATGTGGCCCAGCGGTCCGCCAGACGGACGATTTTCGCCTTGCCCGCATCGGCGGACTGCACCAGGCGTATCATGCGCTGCAGGGCGCTGTTTTCTCCGCTTCTCGTGGCCTGCATGTCGAAGGTGCCGTAGCGGTTCACCGTGCCGCCGTAGACCTCGTCGCCCGCCGTCTTGTCCACGGGCAGGGATTCGCCGGTGAGCAGCGCCTGATCCACGGAACTTTCCCCGCAGACGATGACGCCGTCGGCCGGAATCGTCTCACCGGGCAGCACGCGCAGCCTGTCTCCCTCGCGCACTTCTTCGGCCGGGGCCGTGACTTCCTCGCCGTCCCGGAGAAAGCGGGCCGTCTGCGGGCTGAGCCGCACCAGCTTTTCTATGCCTGCTCGGGCCCGCGCCGTGGTGACTTCCTCCAGAAGCGCGCCGAGCTGCATGATGAAGGCCACTTCACCGGCGGCAAAGTCCTCTCCCGTGATCACGGAGGCCACGAGAGCCGTGGCCACCAGCACGTCGGCCTTGATGTCGAAGGCCGTCACCAGTCCGATGACCGCCTCCCGGATGATGGGCACCCCGCACAGCACGATGGCCACCCATGCCGGATCCAGCGGAACGCTCTCCGGCACGAACATGCTGACGAGCAGCGATGTGCCGGAAAGGACAAGACAGAGGATTTCCGTCCGGAAATCGCGCCAGATCGACAGCATGTCCGTTTTCGTCATGGAACGCTCCTGTACCTGTAAGGATACGGGGAAAATACCTATAGGGGTATGGGTTTGTCAAGCGGAAAAGAAAAAGGCCGGTCCGCGGGGAACCGGCAGCAGGTCAGTTCATGTTGGCGAAGCGTTCCACGGCCTTGGTGAAGCTGGCGATGGTCTGGTCGGCGTCGCCGTGTTCGATGCCGTCGCGCACGCAGTGACGTATGTGACCTTCGAGCACCACCTGTCCGGCCTTGTGCAGGGCGGACTTGGCGGCGTTGATCTGCGCCAGCACGTCTTCGCAGGGCACATCCTCGTCTATCATGCGGTCGATGGCCTGCACCTGGCCGATGATCTTTTTCAGCCTGCGGTGCAGGTTTTCGGAATCCATGCATTGTCTCATAGCTTACCTCGGGCCTCGAGCGGGGAAGATTCATGCCGCCTGAGCGGTCCGCCGGGCGGCACGCAGGGCGGAGGGGCGTGTGTTTTTTCGGGATCATACCGCCGACGGAGCCGGGCATCAAGGAGGGGCACCGGAAGGCGGCCTCATTTTCGTCGGAGGCAGAAAGGAACGGCGGCGGCCGTACGGACGGCAGGACTGTAGAATTCTGCGGCTGCACTGATGACGGGAACGATTTCCGGCGTCATGTTCTTTTATCGGGAAGATACGGGGATGCTGCCGGTTTTTGTCTTGCCTGGTAAATCAGGCTGAGGTATGATGAAAAAATAAGCGTCTCGTCAACATGAAGAAAAAGAATATGCCTATCCGCAAGGTATCGGATAACGATTTCGAAAGAAAAGCAGGACGGTAAAAGTGTCGGAGATATAGGATGGATGTCCTCTGGGAAAACAGCGAGTTTCGTCAAAAAATACTGAATGATCTGGGAGACGGTACAGGGGAATGTTACCAGTGCTACTCGTTCCGGGAAAAGACCT
>JAXVQY010000208.1:0-18321 GCA_037303805.1 bacterium
TTTCGGGAACCCCCAGCCTAGCTGGGGGTTTTCTTTTAACCAAAAAAGCCCCCGGACATCCCGTCCGGGGGCTTTCGCGCATCGTAAATACGGCGCCTCTTACACGCCGTGATGAAGTTCCGCCTTTTCCGGGGGCGGAAGTCTATCGTGCGGCCACGGCCTGAATGGCCGGTGCCATGGAATGTTTCTCCGCAAGCATGATGCTGGCGCCGGGATGGGTCGTGGCCACGCGCACCAGCGCATCCTGCGATTCCTGAAAGCTGTCATACGGCCCGATGGCCATGACGCCGTCCCCCGTATGCAGCAAAGAAGCCGCGTCGTACAGACCCAGACATATAAGGCGACGCAGCTGCTGCGTCACGGCATCGGAAGATGCCCGGGTATCCGACAGTTTCACGAAAAAGGCCTGCGATACCGAAAGCGGATGTCCTGAACTGTCTCCCACGATTTCAAGGGTCACGCGGGAAACTCCGTTTTCACTGAGGCCGAGGCTGTCGGCGGCGGCATAGGACAAATCGATGATTCTGTTTTTGGAATAAGGTCCGCGGTCATTGATGCGTACAATGACGCTTCTGCCGCTGTCCTTATGTTCCACTTTGACCAGTGTGCCGAGGGGAAGCGTACGATGGGCCGCCGTCATGGCGAACATATCGAAGGCTTCTCCCGTAGCAGTAGACTTTCCATGATGCCAGGGGCCGTACCACGAGGCCACACCTGACTGGAAATAGGCATCCTGGCCATAAGCCGACGGCGAGATGAGCAGCAGGCACAGAAGCCATGCCCCCGCAAACGCCATCAGACTTCGGTAGGAAGATGATGTCATGCAGACTCCGGGTTGAGATGAAGTCACGCTGCCGATCTGTCTGCGATCCTGGCTGCGTGGAGCGGAAATCGCCCTTTTTCCTCTGCCCGCCGCAATCACCTGCAGGAAACGAGCACGGCTCCGATGCGCGAAGGCAAGCCGAAAAACCTTCCGGCGCGGCTCCCGGGAGCGGAGGAAAACCACGGGACCGGGCAGTGCCGGAGGCTCTGCCGGTATCCCTGTACGTCTCATAGGGGTGTCAATATCTCATCCGGCGAAAATTCTGTCAAGCAGGTCTGTATAACTCGCCGACTTCTTCTGTAAAACCATCGTTTACCGATGTATGAGTCTGTATTTTTTTTCTTCGACCGCGGCGGTTCGCGACGCGCTGCGGCTTGCGTCCCGGTGCCTGTCGTACTACTATGAAACACCTTTTTAAATAATGCAGGTACCGCCATGACGCACCGTTCAATCCGCTTCGATCCCCAGGACTACCAGCTTCTCTCCCTGATCAACAGGACGGTGAAAGACAGCCGGAAAGGACTGCCCGGCCTCATGCCTCAGCTCGGGCCTTCCGGCATCATGGAACTCGCCGTTCCCGTGGAACTGCGCATGGCATCGTCCGTTCTGCGTCTGCTCGACACCCTCGCTCAGGGACATGCCAACGACCGCATAGAAGCCCTCACGGCGCTGCATGACGAGGTGCTCGTCATGGCCCGCACATCACTGCGCATCAACACGGGGCGAGTACTCGTACAGCTCATGAAGGAACTTGTGCGCTCGCACGGCGACTTCGAAACGCAGCTTCGCCTTGCCCACGACTTCCGGCAGGCGGCCAGCGGTCGTCATGCCGTGGTCCGGCGACTGCTGCACCGCTACTACATGCTGGAAATGCCGGAAGACTGGAATCAGGCCGTATTCGACAATCACGTTCACGACGCCAACACCAAGGGGCGCAAGAACGCCACACATCTCATCATGGACGCATGGCTCAAGGGCATACGTGCGCTCACCGTCATCTACTACAACTACGTTTCCCCGGAAGCGGCAAGCGAACTGATCCGTGCCGCCAGAATCATGGGCATCACCGTGCGCATCGGCCTGCTGTTCCATGCACCGCATCTGGGCCGCTTCGTGGATCTCATCTGGATCCCTCGAGGATTTACCAACGACGAGGACTTCATCGCCTTTCTTTCCACTCCTGCCATGTCCACGCTGATGAACGAAGGCCGGGCGGCCACACGCTGGCTGGAAAAACGCATCATCCGTCTGCTGGAATACTGGAACGATGTGGAAAGACAGCGCCTTGCCCCCATGCTGCATGCCGTGCCCGACAAACTCGATCCGCACGAATTCATGCTCTTTGTGGGACACGGACAGGCCTCGCTGCTCCATCTTGCCGAATTCATCCACAAGAAACTCTTTCCCCTGCTGGAACACAGAGCTGAAGAGGTACGGGAAACTCTTAACGGTACGGAAGTCTCGGACGAGGACCGGCTTGCCCTGACCAGCGAACTGGAACAGCTGGACAAGTTCACCACCGAAACCGTCATCTCCAGACTGAACGATCCAGAACTCTTTCCCGAAACCGCAACCCTTCAGAACTCCTGCGATTCCTCCGACTGCCCCGAACTGCTGAATCAGACACCGCTGCACCTGCTCACCCGCCTGTGCAATCTGAAAAGCGGCTGCCGCATCACGCTGAACCTGGCAGGACTTGATGCCGAAGACGTGCTCAACCTGCTCTGGGACTGCCAGGGCCGCATCACGCATCTTGAGCTGTTCAATCTCAAGGACTGGCAGAACGGCGACATGGAACATCTGCAGGCCATCAACGACCTTCAACGCGCCATCAACGAAGGCAGCGTGCCGAGACTCAAGCAGATCATCATCGGCATGCTCAGAGAAGCCGCTCCCGGCACCTTCCCGTCCGGAGTTTCCGAAGAAGAAAGTTTCAGTACTCCGCGAGGCAGCGCCTCCATACATTCCGCGGATGCCTCGAAATCTCCCCGTGTACGCAAGCTGCGCATCATACTTCAGAACATCCCCGTACTCTGCGGCTACTACCAGACGGCAAAACTGCGGGCCACGATGGGTACGGACTCCACCAGCCGCCCCGGACACCGCTACGGCATGGGGCTGGCCTATCCGGAGACGCTGCCCCTGCGTGCCCGGCGAGAGCTCGACGATCCGCGCCGCTCGGCCCATCTTCTGCTTCCTCTGCGTACGGAACTCCTGGAACAGATAACCTATACTTCCGATGCTCCGGGAGACGAACCGTCCAGACTGGCGGCCTTTCTGCGCCGCATTCCCTGTCTGCGGCACTTCGGTCAGACCAGTCACACGGAATGGATACCCGTGTCGGAAAACACCGTGGTCTGCAACAACGGAAACTGCTCCATAGCCACCGCCGACGTCGGTTCTCTGCGCGGCAACGTCATCACCCTCGGCGGTACGGACTCCAACATCACCAACGGATTCATCCCCGCCAAGCCCCGCAGTGAAAGTCTGCTGGAAAAATCCCACTATCTCAATACCGGCCTGTCCAACGTACTGCGTGTGATCGTGGGCTTCATTCCGGCATGGCTGGCCTTTCTCAGCACGCAGACCGGCCTTCTTGCATGGCTTGGAGCACCGCTGTGGTTTCTGATTTCCGGTCTGAGAAACATTCTTCAGGCAGTACTCGGAAGCGGCGGTCTGCACCGCTCCTCCGTGCTGCACTGGAAAAGCTATGTCAGCTGGTCCAGTCTGTATGTGTCACTCATGTACAACGGTCTTTCCGTCGTACTTCTGGAGCCGCTGCTGCGCTGCCGCATACTGGAACACGGCATGGGCCTGAATGCCGTCAACGCTCCTCTTGCGACCTACTCCATTCTCATGGCGGGATGCGGTCTTTACAAAGTGGCCACGCACATGCTGCGCGGCTTTTCCACCAAGAGCATATTCTCGGACATTGCCTGCATCATTCTTTCCCTGCCTCTGGCCCTGCTGCTGCACGTTCTGCTCAGCATGATCATCACCTTGTCCGGCGGAAGTCCGGAAATACTGGCCGCCTCAGCCGTATTCGTGGTGAAGCTCGCCTCCGATACCGTCATCGGCATCGTGGACGGCATCGCGGACAGAGAACGCAACATACGCAGACGTATGGCCGACTACACCAGCCGTCTGCACGAATCCCTGGCGCTCTACGGCAAGCTCGAGGAACTCTTCCCCGAAAAAAACGTCATGGCTCTTCTGGCCCGGCCCGAAGTGCTTCCGAAGACGCTGAAGAAGCTCGACCCGCGTCTGTGGTTCGCCATGATCATCAATGCTCTGGACCTCATGTATTTCTGGTTCTATCAGCCACGGGCCAACTACGCTCTGGACATTCTTCTGCGCCGCTTCTCCAGGAGCGAACGACAGGTGCTTCTGCGCATGCAGCAAATACTCATGCTCGAACGGGAAATCAGTCAGCTTCTGGTGAACGGACTGGTCGGTCGCAACTTCGCCGCTCCGCTGTCCTTCTACCTTGCCCGTAATGAGGAATATCTGCGCAAGATGAAAGCCATGTGCCTGCCGCCGGAAGAATCCGACGAAAAGACGCTCTGATCCCTCAGGGCGGAAAAGGCTGTTACCAGCGGTCCAGGGCCTTCAGAGAAGAAAGCGCCATGTAAAGAATGATGCCCGCCGACGTTGAAAGATTAAGACTGCGGATACAGTCCTTCACGGGAATGCGTACATGGCACGATGCCAAGGCCTGCACCTCGGCAGGAAGACCTGAGGACTCCGGTCCGAAAAGAAGGCTGTCGTCGGGAGAAAAGGAAAAACGATGTACGCCTTCACCGTGCCTGGCACTGGTGGAAACAAGGCGCCTTCCGGCACCGTCGGCACGGAGATAGGCTTCCAGCGAAGGCCAGGTCGTCACATCAACATGGGGCCAGTAGTCCAGCCCGGCTCGGCGCAGATGCTTCTCGTCCAGAGAAAAGCCCAGCGGTTCTATGAGATGAAGACGGGTGCCCGTGCCTGCGCACAGTCTGGCGATATTCCCGGTATTCGGCGGAATTTCGGGATGATACAAAACGATATGGAGCATGGATAATTCTCGGAAAACGCCGCAGAACTCGCGGAATACGTGCGGGAAGACACGTCCGTCATGCGGAAAAGCCTCAGGAAAGAGTCCGAAAAAAAACGTCCGGGCTTCCGGGCGCGGACGTCACACTAGACGGCAGGACCGCTGTCCTGCCGAAAAGTCCGGATGAAGCGGAAAAGGCATGCCTTCTTCCGCCGACTTCTCCATCAATGATGTCTGTTGGGAGAAGTCTTCTTGATATAGGTAAGGGCGCAGATCACCGAAATGATGCCGACAAAGAAGAAAAGGAAGTCCATGACGCTCTCCTGTGCTGAAGGTGCCGCCCCGTGCGGGCGGGCAATGCCTGTTCAACATATCCTCAACAGGCGCTTTGCGCAAGAGTTTCGACGGGAAAGACCGCTCCCTTCCCGGCTCCTCCCCTTCGTACGGAAGAAACACCCGTCTGCTTCTGACCGTGAATGCCGGCCCCGCCAAAACGGATCTTCCCCGCATCCGTCCGCCCCGCGGCGGCCGTTGCGGCCCGGACGGTCATGGGCTAGTATGGCGCCACGTTACACCTTCATCCTTTTACGGGGCAAAGCATGATACGAGTCGATCTTCATACCCACACCAATCATTCCCACGCCCGCGACAGCGTCCGGCAGATGTTCGAAGCCGGACAGGCTCGCAGACTTCTCGTTCAGGGCTTTTCCGAACACTCCCCGAGACCCGAAGGATACGATTATCCCGAAGAATACCGCGACCATCTGGCGGCAACCTTTCATGACTACCTTTCCGAGGTGACGGAGCTGAAGCAGGAACAGGCCCCGCGGGGCATCACGGTGCTTCTCGGTCTGGAAGTGGACTGGCTGGAAGACGAAGTGCCCTACCTGCGTACCATGACCTCGGAACACGATTACGACTACCTTATTGCGGGCATTCATTTTCTCGGCCGCTGGGGCTTCGACTCCTCAGCCGACGACTGGGCAAAGCTGTCCTTCGATGAGCGATGCGACCTCTACGCGCGTTACTACCGTACCATGAAGGTCATGGCAGAGACGAAGATGTTCAACATCGTGGCTCATCCCGATCTCATCAAAATCTTTTCCGTGGACGATTTCCGCCGCTGGCTGGATATGCCCGCCAGCATGGATCTTGTGGGCGACGCCCTCACGGCCGTCCGTGATGCGGGCATGGCCATGGAAATCTCCTCGGCCGGACTGCGCAAGCCCTGCCGGGAAATCTATCCCGGTCCGAAAATTCTGAAGCTGGCCCGCGATCTGGGCCTGCCCGTGACCTTTGCCTCGGACAGCCACGCCACGGAACAGGTAGCCTGGAACTTCGATACGCTGGCCCGCTATGCTGCGGCCGAAGGCTGGAAGGAAAGCCTGGTCTTCCGGCGCGGCGAGGTAAAAACCGTACCCTTTACGGCCGACTGACGGATCGGCATCCGGCGGAAGAGAACTTCACAGCCCTCTTCCGCCGGAATTTTTTCCGGACGATACATTCCTGTCCTGCAACAATTTGCAAGTATTCCGCCCTTGGCAGAGAGCCCGGGCATGGTTATTGTTCCTTCATGGCCTTTATGACCACAACATCAGGAGCAAACATGACCAGCCAACTCAAGACCCTTCTGCTCATGGCCGGCCTTTCCGCCGTTCTCATCGTCATGGGCAGCGCTCTCGGCGGCAGACAGGGCATCGTCATCGCCCTTGTGCTCGCCGTCATCATGAACATCGGAAGCTACTGGTTTTCCGACAAGATCGTGCTTTCCATGTACCGGGCTCAGGAACTTTCCCCGGACGATGCCCCCATGGTGCATCAGATCGTGGAAGAGCTCGCCCGCAGAGCGGGTGTTCCCAAGCCCCGGCTGTTCATCGTGCCTCAGGAGGCCCCCAACGCCTTCGCCACAGGTCGAGATCCCGAACACGGCGTCATTGCCGTTACCGACGGCATCATGCGTCTGCTTCCTCCGGAACAGCTGCGCGGCGTGCTCGCCCATGAAATGGCCCACATCGCCCACCGCGACATTCTCATTCAGACCGTGGCCGGTGTGCTGGCCTCGGCCATCACGGCCATAGCCAACATGCTGCAGTTCTCCATGATCTTCGGAGGCTCCCGAGACGAGGAGGGCAACAGCAATCCTCTGGCCGCCATTGCCATGATGATTCTCGGACCGCTGGCCGCCACGCTCATCCAGATGGCCATTTCCCGCCGCCGTGAATACATGGCCGATGCCGCAGGCGCCTCCTACTGTGCCGATCCTCTGGCTCTGGCGGGTGCCCTGAACAATCTCGACGCCTACAGCCGCCACATTCCCATGCAGGCCAACCCCGCCACGGAAAACATGTTCATCGTCTCGCCGCTTTCCGGCGATACCATGCGCCGCATGTTCAGCACCCATCCTCCCATGGAGGAACGCATCGCCAATCTTCAGGAAATGGCCCGTACCGGACGCTACCCCGGCTAGGCTTTCTTCTTCCTTTTTCCTGCGGGAACCGTTGCAGACGGTTCCCGCTTTTTTTATGCCGTATTTTCACCTTGCTTTTCCCGCCGGTTTACGCCACCCTCTCCCCCATCCCGGCAGTCTTTTTCCGTACAGGACACACCATGATCACACCTCTCTTTTCCGCACCCGACAGTTTTGCCCGGCGCGCGCTCGACCAGCTGTTCCATGTTCTTGACGACGTCATGCCCATGAACGGTTCCCAGAAACGCGATCTTTCCATGGCCTGCCGCGACCTTTCGGCGCTGCTCACCACGGAACGCGACTCCCTCAGCCGCCCGTACTGGACCTCGCCCCGTTTCACGTCGGCCTATCTGCGCTACTTTCTGCCGTGGAACCTCGTGCGTCTTTCCGCGCTTCTGCCCGGACTCGACTTCGGCCGCATTCCCGACGAACCGCTGATTCTGGATGCGGGCAGCGGTCCGCTCACGCTGCCCCTTGCACTGTGGATATCCCGTCCCGATCTGCGGAGCCGTCCCGTGACCGTCGTGGCCAGCGATACCACTCCGCACATTCTCGAGCTCGGCAAAAATATCTTCGACGGCATGCGCTCCGCTCTGGATCCGGACAGTCCCTGGACCATACGCACCATGCGTGCCTCGGTCACGCAGGCCCCTCATCGTCTGTACGCCAGACCCGGCAGCCTCTGGATGCTCAGCATGGGCAACGTGCTCAATGAAATGGAAGAACGACGTGCCAAGCCAGGACATCAGATCACCGATCGCATGCGGGAACTTCTGGAAGGTACCTTCGACATGCTGAGCGACAACGGACTCATTCTTTCCGTGGAACCCGGCACGCGGCAGGGCGGACGACTCGTTGCCCACCTTCGAAAGAGCGCACTCGGCGGAGTGGAGGAAGAGCCGGAATACGAGGATCTCACCTCCTTTGCTCTGCGCGAAGAACAGAACGGCCGACGACTGCGTGACGAGGAAGATGACGACTGGGATGACGACATGGAAGATTTCGGCCTGCCGCCGCTGTTCACGCCGCTGTCCCCGTGTCCTCACGCCGGAAGCTGTCCCATGCTGGATCGACGCACCACGGCATGGTGTCACGTCAACGCTCCCGCCGACCATGCCCCCGCGCTTCTGCGGGAACTCTCCGCCCGGGCCGGTCTCGACAAGGATTCCATCAGTCTGTCCTTCCTGCTGCTCCGCAAACTTCGCGAAGAAGAAATGAAAAAAACGGACACTGGCTCCAAAAATCCCAGAAAACGCCGCGTGACGGCCCGCATCGTCTCCGACGCCTTTGTCGTGCCCGGCTATCCGGGACGCGCCCGCTATGCCTGTACGGAGCTGGGCCTTGCGCTTATTCCGGCTTCTTCCCATCTGCCCCCCGGTGCTTTGTGTCAGGCATGGACCACCCCGGAACGGGACAGAAAATCAAGAGCCGTCATTCTTTCTCTGGACGAGCAGACCGACAGACGTCCAGACCGCAGTTACCGCCGTCGGGAGGATCAGGATTCTTACCGCCGCGATCAGCGGGAGAGCCGCCGCCCTCTGAATGAACGCTCCCCGCGCCGCGATTTCAAGACCGAAGAAGGGCGCAGAACCGTATCCGGCAGCAGCTCCGGAAGATACTCCGGGGCACGAAAAAGCGGAAAAGACAGAAAAACACGCTGAAAATTGCCGTTCCGCTCCCTGTTTCCGCAATTTTTCACGGAACAAAAGGTATTGCCTCTGGCTTTTTTTTGTGAAAGGAGCATACTTTTTTCCACCCGCTCAATAACGGGGCCATTCTCGTAAGGAGATCACCCATGAATTCTTCCGTAGTCATCATTGCCGCCATCGTCGTCATTGCCGTCATCGCGGTTCTTTTCCTAAAAAAGAAAGACTCTCCCGCCAAGAAAGAAGAAACCACCCAGGATACGGCCCCTCAGGGCGATCAGGAGCTGTATGCCCTCGGCATGAATCCCATTTCCGAAAAGCCCATCATGTACGCTCTCACCACATGCCAGCACTGCAAGAACACAAGAAAGTTCCTTGATGCCAACAATGTAGATTACATTGTCATCTATCTGGACGACTATTCCGGCTCGCAGCGTTCCGACCTCATGGAAAAAGTGCGTACCTACAATCCTCGCGGAACCTTTCCCACCATTATCGTTCCCGGCGGCAAGGTCATTGTCGGGTTCCGCAAACAGCTCATGCAGGAGGCACTGATTCATGACACCGGAACAACTGCTTGAATGCCTGTCCAAGAGCGCTGCTGCCAAGGGATATTACCTTCACGCCGATCACGACTATTGTCTGGGAACGGCGGAAAGCCTGCTGGCCAACAAGGAACGTTACGGCTACATGTGCTGTCCGTGCCGACTGGCCTGCTCGGATAAGAAACAGGACAGCGACATCATCTGTCCCTGTGTCTACCGCGATGCCGACATTGCCGAATACGGCGCCTGCTTCTGTTCCTTCTATGTTTCCAAGGAACACAAGGATGATCCGAACTTCTTCCCCGACGTAGAAGAAAGACGGGATCCTTCCCGCGGTCTGTAGGTCCGAATCCGTTCCCGACCCTGCGAGATATGTTTCCATTCTCGCCGGTCTTGTTTTCCCGCTGCCCCCATCAGCGGCAGTCTCCGTGTTTTCTGCCGGAGAAAGCATCTCCTTCTCAAAAATCCTTGCCCGCCTTCACGGCGCGTGACATACTTTTTCAAAAACAGAAAAAGGAGCTGATCATGCGCTGCGTTACCGTCACTGCCGCCGCTCTGGCGACCTTTCTTTTCTGTTCCCTTTCCCCTCACACAGGCCTTGCCGGGCAAGACTCCGTACAAAGTGCTCCCAGACTGCTCAAAGTCGTGGTTCTGAGCCGTCACGGCGTCCGCCCGCCCACCCAGTCACCGGAAACACTGGCCGCATGGAGTCGCCGTTCCTGGCCCGACTGGAACACGGAGCCCGGTAATCTCACCGGACGGGGCGCGTCCCTCATACAGGCGGAATGGTCGGACATACGTCAGTCTCTGGCCTTCGACGATCTTCTCCCCGCCTCGGAATGTCCGGACGACAACAGCGTGTTCATTTATGCCGACAATGAGGAACGCACGCTGGCCACGGCCGAAGCCATGCTGGAAGGCCTGGCTCCCGGTTGCGGCATGAAGGTGACGTCAGGCCGCGAAAAGTACGATCCCGTCTTTCACCCCGTGAAAAACGGACTGATGTCCTCGCCTTCGCTCTCGGATCAGGAACGCCGCACCCTGTCCGACGAACTCTCTTCCGTGCAGGCCGACATGGACAGACGCATTGCGGAACTTTCGGCCCTGCTCGGCCCGAGTGCTGCCGCGCTCTGCGGTCCCGGACAGTCCCCCTGTACGCTGAGCGACATGCCGACCACCCTGCATTTTCCGAAAAAAGGCTCTCATGAGCCCGTTGCTCTGAGAGGCGGTCTGGCGCTGGCCTCGACCACTGCGGAAATTCTGCTGCTCGAAAGTCTTGAATGGCCGGAACGCTCCCAAAGCATTGCCGCCGACATCCCCGTCACCATGCCTCGGGAACCGGGAACTCCCGTCGAGCAGAAAGCCCGTCAGATCATTCTTGCTCCGCGAAGCGACAAGCCGGGCGTCATGCCCCTGCCCTTCCGGCCTCGCTGGAGAGCTGCCTCCGTTGCCGCCGACGGCGACATCATGGTCAATCCGAGTACGGCCTTTCATCTGCTGCCCGTACATACCCGCGTGCAGGGGACACTTCAGCGCTTTCCTGCCGTGGCAAGACAGGAAGGCCTGCCTCTTCTGCTTCTCATGGCGGAAGCTCTTGCCGGGACATCGCCTTTCCCGGATGCCAACCGGGCAAAACTCGTCGTCTTTTCGGGACATGATACCAACATCGTCAATATAGCGGGCCTGCTTGATCTGCACTGGACCAATACACCTTTCCCCAAGGACAGCACGCCTCCCGGATCCATGCTGGTATTCCGTCTCTGGGAAACGCCGCAGGGCAACATGGTACAGGCATCCTTCCAGTGCCAGACTCCCGCCGCTTTTCTGAGCACCGATACCGCCGTCATGAGCAGTGCCTCCCTGCGCAGACAGGCTCTTATCCTGCCGGGATCATTTGCGGAAACACCGGCAGGACCGGGGCTTCCGCTGCATACCTTCCTCTCTTCCGTACGAACCATGGCAGGAGAAAAACTGGATGCACGGTTGAACGCCGTCCTTGCGCCTGCCCCGTAAGAATGAACAAACGGATGACGTCCGATCAGACGAAGGCTCCGGCTTCCCCAAAGAGAAGCCGGAGCCTTATGTTTGAAAACATTCGGATAATGGCGGCCGGATACCGTCAGCACAAAGAAAACTGCCTGTCCCCGCAGGAGCATGCGGCAAGTTCCGTGATCACATCGTCCGCGCCGGGATGCCCGACAAGAAGCGCTGAGTACGGATCATGGTCCCCCGCTCCTTTCGATGCCGACATCCCGTCCGTGCAGGCATAGCAGTATCGGCAGCCGTAAAGACAACAGTCATAGGCTCCGATGTCGATGCTTCGTGCGCATCCGCAGGCCGGGCGCTGATTCCTATCCTTTTCCGTCTTCAGCGTTTCATGCCGGATGCGGCCGAGAAGACCGGCATCCACGCATCGAGCCCTGCCCATGCCGAAGCGGGAAAAATCCATATCCTCCGCACAGGCTTCCGGCACAAGCCCGCGGGACCGGGCCATGCCGGCCAGATGACCGGCCAGCTCTTCCCGAAAATCCGGAGTCATTTCCCGCAGGCCCAGAGGGGCCATGTTTCGTTTCGTATTCCGGTACACATCGAGAAAACTTATGATGCACTTTTCCGTCCACGGAGCCAGAAGCCCGGCCAGTCGGTCGAAGTAGCGCAGATGATGCTCCACCGTGTAGCGTTCACTGAGAAACACCGGATCATAGCGCCAGATCACCCTTTCCCTGCCGATGAGCGAGGAAAGACGACGGAATGCCGGAATGATCACGTCCCGTTTGGAAGGCACGGCCGTTTCCACATCCCTGCCGTAGGCGTTCAGCGTGAACTGAAAGTAATACGCATGACGGCCGAGCAGCGGGAGCTTCTCCAGCATGGGAGCGGGATTCTTGGTCCAGAACACGATGCCGTCCACCACATCCGGTGAAAGGCTCACACGGCTCACTCGGTGCGGATTTGCGGGCTGACGCACAAGCACATGGCCTTCGGCAAGGCGCCGGAAAAACCACTCGGAAAAGAAGGCCGGAATATCCGTCCTCCGGCTGGCGCTGATTATCATGCCGACTCCTCACCGCAAAGGCTTCCATCTGCTGCGGACCTTCCGCAACCCCATGCCGGTACGGCCCGCCGCAACGGGCACGGCCCGACGCTCCGCCTACTTTCCCCTCTGCCACACCTTCATGAACTCGGCCGGGGCGCGGCCCTCTGCAATATGGCGCAGAAGGGAGCTTCCGAACACGGCTGCATCCGGCCGCATGCTTTCAGGCAGTGCGGCAAGCTGTTCCGGGGAACGCAGGCCGAAGCCGAGGGCCACGGGCAGGGAAAACACGCGGCGCACGCGACAAAGCACGTCCGAAACCTCGGGCGGCAGACTGTTCCGCTCACCCGTGGTGCCCATGACGGACACCGCATACACATAGCCCTGCGACACGTCCGCGTAAAGTTTCATGCGCTCCTCGCTCGTGTTCGGACCCACCAGCGGAATGAGGGCTAGTCCCTGTCCGGCAAGCACCTCACGCATGTCCGCCGACTCGTCGAAGGGCAGATCGGGCACGATGAAGCCGTGCACGCCTACCTCCCGGGCATCGCGGGCCAGGCGTTCCAGCCCGTACTGCAGGAAGGGATTCATGTATCCCATGAGCACGAGACCGGCCCGGAACCTTCCGCGCCGCCGCCTCAGCCCCTCCATGATGCCGTGCAGGGTGACGCCGCTCTGAAGAGCCTTTACGGAAGCCGCCTCCACCACGGGACCGTCGGCCACGGGATCGGAAAAGGGCACGCCTATCTCTATGACGTCCGCACCGTTTTCATCCAGCTCGCCGATGACGTCCCAGAACGTTTCCGGCGTCGGATATCCTGCCGTAACAAAGGGAATAAGCGCCGTGCGCCCTTCGGCCGCAGCGTCCCGAACCTTTTTTTCCAGTATATGCATAATCTTTTGTCCTTCTCGGTCATGCCGCCGAATGCATCAGAGGTGAAGCGCCTTTTCCACGATGTCCATGTCCTTGTCGCCGCGGCCGGAAAGATTGACCAGCACACGGCTTCCGGGAGCAAATTCCCCGGCATGTTCCAGCACATAGGCAAGGGCGTGGGAGGATTCCAGAGCCGGCAGTATGCCCTCGACGCGGCAGAGCGTCTGAAAGGCGGAAAGCGCCTCATGATCGTAGGCCACGCCGTACTTCACGCGCCCCGTGGCCGCAAGATGGGCGTGCTCCGGCCCCACGCCGGGATAGTCCAGACCGGCGGAAATGGATCCCGAGGGCAGAATCTGCCCGTCGTCGTCCTGCAGCAGCATGGTGTATTCCCCGTGCAGCACGCCGGGGCGACCGAGATTGATGGCCGCAGAATGCATGCAGCCCTTCTCTCCCGTTCCGCCCGCCTCCACGCCGATGAGCTTCACCGACGCGTCAGGCACGAAGGGAGAAAACATGCCTATGGCATTGGAGCCGCCCCCCACGGCCGCCACCACATAATCCGGCAGCGCCCCCGTGCGTTCCAGCATCTGGGCACGGGCCTCACGACCGATGACGCTCTGAAATTCCCGGACAAGATCAGGGAAGGGATACGGGCCCGCCGCGGTGCCGAAACAGTAATGCGTGGTTTTCTGCAGCGATATCCAGGCACGGAGCGCGGCATTGATGGCATCCTTCAGGGTACGGGAACCGCTTTCCACGGCCACCACGTCCGCGCCCAGAAGACGCATGCGGCGGACGTTGGCGGACTGACGCCCGGCATCCTCCGCGCCCATGTACACGGTGCACTTCAGGCCGAGTCTCGCCGCAGCGGCCGCCGTGGCCACGCCGTGCTGACCGGCGCCGGTTTCGGCAATGAGCGAGGTCTTGCCCATGTGGCGGGCCAGAAGAGCCTGGCCCAGCGTGTTGTTGATCTTGTGCGCACCGGTGTGCAGAAGATCTTCGCGCTTGAGCCACACGTCGAAGCCCAGCTTTTCGGAAAGACCGGGGCAGAACGTGATCGGCGTCGCCCGTCCGGCATAGTTTTTCAGAAGATCGTCAAGTTCTTTTTGAAAGGTCTCGGAAGGCAGTATGACCTTCATGGCCTCTTCCAGTTCCATAAGGGGCGGCATGAGCAGTTCGGGCACGAAACGCCCGCCGAAGTCGCCGAAATATCCTTTTTTCATCATCTGTCCCCTTCCGGCCCGTGCGTGTCGCTGTTTCTGCGCGCCTCTTCCAGGGCTCGCACCGCAGCCACGGCCTTTTCCATGAGTTCCCCGCTCTTGCGACCGGGAGATGTTTCCAGTTTAGAATTGAAGTCCAGTCCGTCCGGCGAGCAGGCGGCAAGCGCCCTCACGGCATTGTCCGGTCCGAGTCCGCCGGAAAGAAACCACGGATGCGGAAACGTGAGCCGCTCCAGCGGCTCCCAGTCCAGTTCCCGTCCGCTGCCCATGCCCGCATCGAGAAGATACAGGGAACAGGTTCCGGCAAAGTCGTCTATGTCTCTCTGCAGGGCTTCCACGGAAGCGTACCGTGCCGGCCACAGCACGCGGATGATCTTCTCCGCGGGAAAATGCGCGGCGAACGACGCACTCTGCCCCCCGTGCAGCTGAATGAAATCGAGCCCGGCCTCCTGCGCGATGCGCCGTATTTCCTCCTCACTCTGGCGGACGAACACGCCCACCCGCTTCATGCCGTGCGTATCGAGAGAAGAGACCCGGTGCGCCGTCACGTTGCGCGGGCTCGGCGCATGAAAGACGAATCCGCACATATCCACGCCGAGTGCGGCGGCCTCGTCGATGAGGTCTTGTTCGCTCATGCCGCAGATTTTGATTCTCATGCGCTCTCCCGACCGAGAAGAAGTTCCCGCAGCGCACGACCCGGATGCGGCGACTTCATGAGGGACGTGCCCACGAGCGCCGCCCTGAAACCGGCATCCGCGGCCTCCTGAAGATGCTGACGGGTATTTATGCCGCTTGCCGCGATCCAGAGCTCATCGGACCGGGGCGGACACGACTCGGCCAGTTTCAGACAGCGCCGCCTGTCCACCGTCAGCGAGGCAAGATCCCTGGCGTTCACCTGAATGATGCCTGCGCCGCTCTCGCGGGCAAGGGCAAGATCGTGTTCGTCGAACACCTCCACCACGGCCTCCATCCCGCCCGCTTCGGCTATTTCCCGAAGACGGCGAAGAAGACCGACGTCCGGTGTAAGTCTCACGATGAGCAGTATCGCCGACGCCGACGTACGCAGCGTGGCCTTCACCTGAAGCGGATCAAAAATGAAGTCCTTGCGCAGTATGGGCAGCGTCCTGTTCCTCTTTTTCAGGCAGTTGCCCGCACGGTCGATGAACGAAAGAGAGCCGTGAAAATACTCCTTCTCGGTAATCACGGAAAGAGCGGAGGCCCCGCCTTCGGCATACTCATACGCCACGACGTCCGGCTCCAGCGTTTCGGAGATCACGCCTTTCGAGGGCGAGGCCTTTTTGAACTCGGCCACCACCGCCAGCGGCCCCATTCCCCCGGCCTCCAGGGCTGCGCGAAAGGAAGGCCTTTCGACGAAGCCGCAGGAAAAAGCAAGCGGATCACGCACGGCAAGGCTTCTGAGCTCGCCGATCTCTTCCGTCTTCGCCTTGATGAAACGTTCAAGTCCCGTCACGGCAGCACCCTCCTTCCCGCACCTTCGGCAACGCCCTTTCTGGCCATGGCCACACATTCTTCCATGGTCTTGCCGTCTTCCAGCATGTAAATGGCAAAGGCCGCATTCACGGTCACCATGTCGCGCATGGCGCGGGGACCCCGTCCGGCAAGAATTTCCTTCAATACGGCCGCAGCCTCTTCCTTGTTCTTCACTTCCACATCTTCCGGTTCGCAGGGCTCAAAGCCGTAGAGAGAAGGATCAAAGACCATCTCGTCCATGACGCCGTCGGTAATGAGTATGACGCGGGTCTTTCCCATGGTGGTCAGCTCGTCGTAGCCGCCCGCGCCGTTGAACACCGCCACCTTGTGGAAGGGACGCTTCTGCAGCGTGGCCGCAATGAGATCGACCTGCTTCGGATCGCCCACGCCCATCATGAGGTAATCGGGGCAGGCCGGATTCAGCATGGGACCGAGCATGTTGAACAGGGTGCGCATGCCGAGCTGCTTGCGTACCGGTCCCACGTTGGCAAAGGCCGGATGAAAATACGGCGCGAACTGAAAGGCGAAATTGTGTTCCTTCAGCATGGTCACGATGGCCTCGGGATCCTTTTCCAGAGGGAGCCCCAGGCCTTCCAGGGCATCGGCCGCCCCTGAGGTGGAGGACACTGCCCGGTTGCCGTGCTTGAGCATGCGGTAGCCCATGCCCGCGAGCGTGAGGGATGTGGCCGTGGAACAGTTGAAGGAGCGCTTGCCGTCGCCGCCCGTGCCCACGATGTCGATGCACTTTTCTGGAATACCCGTGACCTTGACGGAACGGGCCAGCATGATGCGTATGGCCGCGGCCAGTTCCGAAGGCTTTTCGCCCTTCATGCGCAGCCCCATGAGCAGAGCTCCGGCCTGGGCGGGAGTCATGGTGCCGTCGAGCATGGAGCCGAACGCCACGTCGCATTCCTCATCCGTCATGTCGCGTCCCTGCGACACGGATTCCAGAATGGAGCTGATGGTCGGAGCGGCATGCACCGTGGGCAGCAGACTGCCGGGGAAATTTTCCAGAAGACGCAGCCCGTCCGGCGTCAGGATGGATTCGGGATGATACTGGACGCCTACCCACGGTCTGTCGCGAAAACGCATGGACATGACTTCGCCCTGCGGGCCGCGGGCGGAAACAGCAAGCATATCGTTGGGGTGTTCGTCATCCACGCGGACCACCAGAGAATGGTAGCGCCCCACCACCATGGGATTGGGCATGCCTCTGTAAAGCCCCTTGCCGTCGTGCACGATTTCCGAGGTTCTGCCGTGCATGACCACCGGACCCGGCACCACGTCGGCACCGGCGTACAGGCCGAGGATCTGATGCCCGAGGCAGACGCCGAGCACGGGAATACGCGGACTGAGCTGCTTCAGAAAGTCCAGGCAGTAACCTGCCCCGGAAGGATGCCCCGGACCGGGAGAAATGCATACCATGCGCAGGGAAGGATCGTTGGCCATGGCCACGAGACCGGGATCGTCGTTTTTGACCACGCGGGGACGATGCCCCAGACGGCAGAATGCCTGAACCAGATTGTAGGTGAAGGAATCGTAATTATCTATGAGCAGGAACATGGAACTCTCCCGTGGTAAAGCATGCCTCACGCATGACGGCCGACTTGTTGCAAACCTCCTTCCATTCCAGAGCGGGCACGGAATCATGGACGATTCCGGCTCCGGCCTGCCAGTACAGGCGCCCTTCCCGCACCCACATGCTGCGGATGGTGATGCCGGTATCGAGATTGACGCCGTCCCTGTCGAGACCGAGCCAGCCTATGCAGCCCGCGTACGGACCGCGGGGTCCGGTTTCGGTTTCGGCAATGATCTCCATGGCCCTCAGCTTGGGAGCTCCGCTCACCGTCCCGGCCGGGAAGGTGGCGGCAAGAACGTCCACCGCGTCCAGCCCGTCTTCAAGCTCGGCCGTAACGCGGCTCGTCAGATGCATGACGTGGGAAAAACGTTCCACCATCATGAGCTTCTCCACTTCCACGGTTCCCGGACGCGCCAGTCGGCCGAGATCGTTGCGGCCGAGATCCACGAGCATCATGTGTTCCGCCCTTTCCTTGGGATCGGCCCGAAGTTCCTCGGCAAGGGCCTCGTCCTCGGCGACGCTCGAACCGCGACGCCGCGTCCCTGCAATGGGAGCGGAAAGCAGTCTGCCGTTCTCGCAGCGGACCATGACTTCCGGCGAAGAGCCGAA